>NZ_LZIX01000245.1:0-22229 GCF_001666955.1 Mycobacterium sp. E735
GCCGACGTATGGCTGATCGTGGCCCTGGCCATGGCCCCGCCGCTGCTGTTGGCGATGGCCGGCGCCCGGGTCTGGTCGGATCGGCCGGTGGCGGCGTTGTTGCTCGCGGCGGTCGCCGGTTCGTTGCTGGCCGTCTTCGCGGTGCTGATGAAAGGCGTCGTCGATATCCTCGAACACAACCCCGACCAGTTGTGGACCAGACCCGAGGTGTACGGCTGGGTGTTCTGCGGGGCGGCCGGGATGGTGATCCACCAGTCGGCGTACCGCGCCGGCGCCTTGACCGCCTCGTTGCCGACGATCATCGCCGCCAAGCCGATCGTGGGCGCGGTCCTCGGGATCACCGTGCTCGGTGAGACGTTGGACGCGCACGGCTTCGACTGGGTTGTGCTGGGAGTGGCCGCGGCGCTGGTGATCGTCGCGACGGTGGGCCTGGCTCGCGGCGAGGCCGCCACGGTGTCGGCGGGCGCCGGGCGCGACGTGCGGATCGAGGACGAGCCGAAAGCCGTGAAGCCCGCGCTCTGATGAAGCTTGGTGGCGGGTGGACGAGAGACCAGTCCAGGCTGTTGGCGCTGGTCTTTGGCGACGCGAACATCAGCCGTAATTGCGACCCTCTGAGCTTCTACATGCCCCCGCCTGCCTGACTGCGAAAGTGATGTCCCAAACGGCGCATGCCGACGTTTTCGGGCTTTTACGCTGATCCGGTGGAGGAAGAGACCGGAGTGTGGTCTGGGGATGGGGCCGGGGGTGATGAAACCGAACAGTTTGCGCCTCCGAGCGAAGTGAGACCCGCAGCTTGGTCTGACGAGCAGCGGGAGGACCAGCCGGTGCGCGAAGGCCAATCTTGGAAGCAGGTCGGGCTGATCGCAGCGGCGATCTTTGTCCCCCTCACCGCGCTCGTTGTGATCATCGGTTTCTGGCTGCACCAACCTCGCACCCCGCCGACCCCGGAACGCTCAAAGATCCCTCATGCAACGACTCCTGCTGCCAGCCCGCCGCCGGTCACCGTGACAGCACCTCCTCCCGCGACAATCACCCAAGCCGCCCCGCCACCAGTTACGGTGGCAGCTCCTCCACCGGCGGGAGTTCCTCCGATTCAAGGGACATTCTTTGTCTGCCCTGATGGGCACTCTGGCGTTGCCACAGGCGTGACCTCTTGCCAGTTTGCGATGAACGTGCGCGGCAGCTACCTCAGCAACGGTGGTCCTGAGGTAATTGCATACAGCCCGGTTACCGGGCAAAGCTACGACATGGAATGCGTCACTGGTTACACAGCTCATTTGAGCACAGGCAGGACTGTTGACGCTGTCCGTTGTGTAGGTGGCAACGATGCCGTCGTCATCCTGTGGTGAGGTGACGACTCCACGGCCGGTTGCGTTTTGGCCTGATCGACCCGTTGGTGGCAGGTACAGGATTCGAACCTGTGAAGCTTTCGCGACGGATTTACAGTCCGCTCCCATTGGCCGCTCGGGCAACCTGCCGCCAGACAGGTTACAACGAGGGGGTAGACAAAGCACAAACGGCCATCACCGGATGAAGGGACGGATCGAATGGCGGACTCATCGTTCGACATTGTCAGCAAAGTCGAGCGCCAGGAGGTCGACAACGCGCTCAACCAGGCCGCCAAGGAGCTGGCCACTCGCTTCGACTTCCGCGGAACCGACACCACGATCGCGTGGAAGGGCGAAGAGGCAATCGAGCTGACGTCGTCCACCGAAGAACGCGTCAAGGCGGCTGTCGACGTCTTCAAGGAAAAGCTGATCCGCCGCGACATCTCGATGAAGGCGTTCGACGCCGGTGAACCGCAGTCCTCCGGCAAGAGCTACAAGGTCAGCGGCACCATCAAGCAGGGCATCAGCAGCGAGAACGCCAAGAAGATCACCAAGCTGATCCGCGACGAGGGCCCCAAGAGCGTCAAGACGCAGATCCAGGGCGACGAGATCCGCGTCACCAGCAAGAAGCGCGACGACCTGCAGGCCGTCCAGGCGCTGCTCAAGCAGGCCGACCTGGACGTCGCGCTGCAGTTCGTGAACTACCGGTAGCCCACGGCCGTAAGCGAGGTTCTCAATGGCGACGACCCCTACCGACGCCGACTACTCCGACGTCATCATCGTCGGTGCCGGCATCTCCGGCATCGATGCGGCCTACCGGATCAACGAGCGCAACCCCCAGCTGACCTACACCATCCTGGAGCGGCGCGCGCAGATCGGCGGCACGTGGGACCTGTTCCGCTACCCCGGGGTGCGCTCGGACAGCAGCATTTTCACGCTGTCGTTCCCGTTCGAGCCGTGGACCCGTAAGGAGGGCGTGGCCGACGGTGTGCACATCCGCGAGTACCTGGCCGCCACGGCGCACAAGTACGGGATCGATCGCCACATCCGATTCGACAGTCATGTCCGCTCGGCCGACTGGGATTCGTCGACCGACACCTGGACGGTCACCGTCGAGCAGGACGGCGCGCCGAAGCTCTATCGCGGCCGGTTCCTCTTCTTCGGCAGCGGCTACTACAACTACGACGAGGGGTACACCCCCGACTTCCCGGGCATCGAAACGTTCGGCGGGACCGTGGTGCATCCCCAGCACTGGCCGGAGGACCTCGATTACACCGGCAAGAAGGTCGTGGTGATCGGCAGCGGGGCCACCGCGGTCACCCTGCTGCCGTCGCTGTCGGATCGGGCCGCGAAGGTCACCATGCTGCAGCGCTCGCCCACCTATCTGATCTCGGCGTCGAAATACGGCAGGGTCGCCGCCGTCGCGCGGAAGGTGCTGCCGCGCAAGCCCGCCCATCTGGTTGTCCGGATGTACAGCGCGCTGACCGAGGCGGTGTTCTTCGCGTTGTCCCGCAAGGCTCCCGGGTTGGTGCGGTGGCTGCTGCGGCGCAAGGCGATCGCCAGCCTGCCCCCCGGCTACGACGTCGACACCCACTTCAAACCGCGGTACGACCCGTGGGACCAGCGGATGTGCCTGATCCCCGACGCCGACCTGTACGGGGCCATCAGCGCGGGCCGCGCCGAGGTGGTCACCGACCACATCGACCATTTCGACGCGACGGGCATCGCGCTCGAATCCGGTGGGCACCTCGACGCCGACATCATCGTCACCGCCACCGGGTTGCAGCTGCAGGCCTTGGGCGGGACCGCGATCAGCCTGGACGGCAACGAGATCAAGACCAACGACCGCTTCGTCTACAAGGCACACATGCTCGAGGACGTGCCCAACCTGTTCTGGTGCGTCGGCTACACCAACGCATCGTGGACGCTGCGCGCGGACATCACCGCCCGGGCGACGGCAAAGCTGCTGGCGCACATGGCCGCCCACGGCTACACGCACGCCTACCCGCACCGCGGAAACGAGCCGATGACCGAGAAGCCCTCGTGGGACATCAACGCCGGCTACGTGCTGCGCTCGGTGCACGCGCTGCCGAAGTCGGGAACCAGGCGGCCGTGGAACGTGCGGCAGAACTACCTGGCCGACGCCATCGATTACCGGTTCGACCGCATCGAGGAGGCGATGGTGTTCGGCCGGGCGTCCGACCGGGCACTCGCCGGGTGAACTGCTTCTAAATCTTCGATGTCGGCAATACGCTGATCGCCATGGCAGCAGAGATGCGTGAACCCAAGGTCGTTGTCCTCGGTGGCGGTTCCTGGGGGACCACGGTTGCCTCCATCTGCGCGCGACGAGGACCGACGCTGCAGTGGGTGCGCTCGGAGGAGACCGCGAAGGACATCAACGAAAACCACCGCAACAGCCGCTACCTCGGCGACGAGGCGGTGCTGAGCGACACCCTGCGCGCCACCACCGACTTCGCCGAGGCGGCCAACTGCGCCGACGTCGTAGTCATGGGCGTGCCCTCACACGGGTTCCGCGGGGTGCTGACCGAGCTGGCGAAGGAACTGCGGCCCTGGGTACCGGTGGTGTCCCTGGTCAAGGGGCTCGAGCAGGGCACCAACATGCGGATGTCGCAGATCATCGAGGAGGTCCTGCCCGGTCATCCGGCCGGCATCCTGGCGGGGCCCAACATCGCCCGCGAGGTCGGCGAGGGTTACGCCGCCGCGGCGGTGCTGGCCATGCCCGACCAGCACCTGGCGACCCGGCTTTCCGGGCTGTTCCGCACCCGGCGTTTCCGGGTGTACACCACCGACGACGTCATCGGGGTGGAGATGGCCGGGGCGCTGAAGAACGTCTATGCCATCTCGGTGGGAATGGGCTACTCGCTGGGCATCGGTGAGAACACCCGCGCGCTGGTGATCGCGCGCGCGCTGCGGGAGATGACCAAGCTCGGCGTGGCCCTGGGCGGCAACCCCGAGACCTTCCCGGGCCTGGCCGGCCTGGGTGACCTGATCGTCACCTGCACCAGCCAGCGCAGCCGCAACCGCCACGTCGGTGAACAACTCGGCGCGGGCAAGCCGATCGACGAGATCATCGCCTCGATGAACCAGGTCGCCGAAGGCGTCAAGGCCGCCAGCGTGATCATGGAATTCGCCAATGAGTTCGGCCTGAACATGCCGATCGCCCGCGAGGTCGACGCGGTGATCAACCACGGTGCGACGGTCGAGGACGCCTACCGCGGCCTGATGGTCGAGGTACCCGGGCACGAGGTGCACGGCTCGGGCTTCTGACGGGCCGTCCGACACCGGTCGAATTCAAATCTTTGCATTCCATATGGGCCGGGCCCGTCCGCTTGACCCTCGGTTCGCCAGCAAAATACCGTCGATGCAGCAGCCAGGGATTCCCGGCCGTGCCAGTGTGGGTCCGGCCGGGTCGTAACCGTTTGTGCGCCAAGAGTTTACGCCGACGTAATACAGCGCCATATGGGGCGGACATCGGAACATCCCCCGCAAACATCTAACGAGGGAAGCGACCGATGCAACACATCGAACAGCTCGGCAACCAACCTCACGACCAGACCGCCAGCCCGCGCAAAGACCGCGTGCGGTCGATCATCCGGCACGACCTCCCTTCGTCGCTCGTCGTTTTCCTGGTCGCGCTCCCGTTGTCCCTGGGGATCGCGATCGCATCCAACGCCCCGGTGCTGGCCGGCCTGATCGCCGCCATCGTCGGCGGCATCGTGGTCGGCGCCATCGGCGGGTCGCCGCTACAGGTCAGCGGCCCAGCGGCCGGGCTGACGGTGGTGGTAGCCGACTTGGTATCCGACTTCGGTTGGGGCGTAACGTGTTTCATCACCGTGGCCGCCGGCGCCCTGCAGGTGCTGTTGGGGCTCAGCCGCGTCGCGCGGGCGGCGCTGGCGATCTCGCCGGTGGTCGTGCACGCCATGCTGGCCGGCATCGGCATCACGATCGCGCTGCAACAGGCGCACGTTCTGCTGGGCGGAAAATCCAAGAGCACGGCCTGGCACAACGTCATCGAGCTGCCGGGGCAGATCATCGGCGCGCACCGGCCGGGGGTCATCTTGGGCGCATTGGTGATCGCCATCCTCGTCTGCTGGCGGTGGGTTCCCACCAAGTTGCGCCGCGTTCCCGGCCCGTTGGTCGCGATCGTGGTCGTGACGGTGGTGTCGGTCGTCTTTCCGTTCCACGTGCGCCGCATCGACCTCGAGGGCTCGCCGTTGGACGCGTTGCAGCTGCCCGACATTCCGCACGACGGCTGGGGCGCGGTCGCGATCGGCGTGATCACCGTCGCGCTCATCGCCAGCGTCGAAAGCCTGCTGTCGGCGGTGTCGGTCGACCGGATGCACAACGGGCCACGCACAGACTTCGACCGGGAATTGGTCGGGCAGGGCGCCGCCAACATGGTGTCGGGCACGATCGGCGGGCTGCCGGTCACCGGCGTCATCGTCCGCAGCTCGACCAACGTCAACGCGGGCGCCAAGTCGCGCGCCTCGGCGTTCCTGCACGGCGTGTGGATCCTGCTGTTCACCATCCCGTTCGCCGGGCTGGTCGACGAAATCCCCACCGCCGCGCTCGCCGGGCTGCTCATCGTCATCGGCATCCAGTTGCTCAAGCCGGCCCATATCGAAACCGCGATGAAGCACGGCGATCTCGCCGTGTACGTCGTGACCGCCGTCAGTGTGGTGTTCCTCAACCTGCTGCACGGGGTGATGATCGGCCTCGCGCTGGCCATCGCGCTGACCGGTTGGCGGGTGATTCGGGCCAAGGTCGACGCCACGTCCGTCGACGGCGAGTGGCAGGTGCAGATCGAGGGCGCCGCGTGCACGTTCCTGGCGCTCCCGCGACTCACCCGGGTCCTGGCCTCGATTCCCACCGGAACCGTTGTCACCGTGGATGTTTCGGTGCACTACCTGGACCACGCGGCGCATCAGACGATCAGCGACTGGCAGCGCCAGCACGAAGCCAACGGCGGCACGGTGAACATCCGCGGGAGGTTCGAGACCGGCCATGCCGCTGGCAAAAATGCGAGTGAGGTCGTCGAGCCCGAAAGGCCCGAGGCCGCTGCCTGATTGGCGTGCTCAATCCCACCCGGAAAGCCCGAAGGTGCCGCTCGGCGCCCTCCCGCTGAGCTTCTGGACGATCCACTGGTTCATCGGCACACCCTGCTCGGTGGCCTCCAGCGCGAGGCGGGCATGCAACTCCGGCGAGGTTCTCACCAGGAATCGCCCGCCGTGGTGGCGCCGCGACAGCGGTTCGGGAACTTCGTCGCCGCAGGCGCGCAGGACCTCCACATGCTCGGTGACGGCGTCCTCGATGGCGGCCACCGCTTGGGGCGCGGTGGGCGCTTGGCGCCTCAGGTACGGCAATTCGACGCATACGCCAAGGTATTCGTCGTAGTCGGGCAACCACTGCGCTCGGTAGGTGTAGTGGTCCACGCGCAATGTGATAGCACGGGTGATATCAAATCCGGGAGTCACTCATCCCCAGGGACGGGCCTCTCCGCACCATATGGCTCTCGCCGGATTTGATAGCGCGGGCGATATCAAATCCCGCGACGGACTCATGCTCGGCTAGCCGCGCGCCATCGCCTCCAGCCGGCGGATGCGGTCCTCGATCGGCGGGTGCGTCGAGAACAGCGACCCGATCCGCTCGCCCGCGCGGAACGGGTTGGCGATCATCAGGTGGGCCTGGCTGGCCAGCTGCGGCTCCGGCGGCAGCGGGGCCGCCTGGACGCCGCCCGAGATCTTGCGCAGCGCCGACGCCAAGGCCAGGGGGTCGCCCGTCAGCACCGCACCCGATTCGTCCGCCTGGTACTCGCGCGACCGCGACACCGCCAGCCGCACCACGGTGGCGGCGATCGGACCCAGCAGCGAAACCAACAGCAGCGCAAAGGGATTGCCCTCGTCGTCGCGGTTGCCACCGAAGAACATCGCCATGTAGGACAGGGCGGTGATGATCGACGCCATCGCTCCGGCGATGCAGGAGATGAGGATGTCGCGGTTGTAGACGTGGGAGAGCTCGTGCCCCAGGACCGCCCGCAGCTCGCGTTCGCTGAGGATTCCCAAAATGCCGGTGGTGCAACACACGGCGGCGTTGCGCGGGTTACGGCCGGTCGCGAACGCGTTGGGCGCGTTGGTGTCGCTGATGTACAGCCGGGGCATCGGCTGGTGCGCGGCGGTGGCGAGTTCGCGCACGATCCGGTACATCGCCGGCGCCTGCAGCTCGGACACCGGCTGCGCGTGCATCGCCCGCAGCGCCAGCTTGTCGCTGTTGTAGTAGGTGTAGACGTTCATGCCGATGGCGAACAGCACCGACAGGAACATCGCGGTCCTGCCGAACAGCGAGCCCACGAACACGATCAACGCGGACATACCGACCAACAGGGCGAAGGTCTTCAGCCTGTTGGCATGGGGATGCCAGGTCATCGGGTCCTCCTTGGAGCGTCGACTATCGCTCATTGAACGCCTGAAAAGGCGCCAAAGGTTCCCTCGACGCGCTAACCGTGCCGGCTGATGGTGTAGTCGACCAGCGTCTGCAGCGCCTGCCGGCCGGGGACATCGGGCAGCAGGGCCAGCTCGTCGCGCGCCTGCCCCGCGTATTCGGCCAGCGTCTGCTTGGCCTTGGCCATCCCGGGGGACGCCCGCAACAGCGCCAGCGCCTCGGCCACCGCCGCGTCGTCGTCGATGGGCCCGGCCAGCAGCTCACGCAGCCGCACCGCGTCGGCCCCGGGTTCGCGCAGCGCGTAGAGCATCGGCAGCGTGTGCACGCCCTCACGCACGTCGGTTCCGGGCAGCTTGCCGGACTCATGCGAGTCGCTGTCGATGTCGATGATGTCGTCGGAGATCTGGAAGGCGGTGCCCACGATGCCGCCGAGCCGGCTGAGCCGCTCGACCTGCTCGGCGTCGGCGCCGGAGAACATGGCGCCGAACCGGCCCGCCGCGGCGATCAGGCAGGCGGTCTTCTCGTACACCACCTTCAGGTAGTGCTCGATCGGATCGGCCCCCTCGGCCGGGCCCGTCAGGCCGCGCGTCTCCCGCATCTGCCCGGTCACCAGCTGGGCGAACGTCTCGGCGATCAGGCGCACCGCCTCGGGCCCGAGCCGCGACACCAGCCGCGACGCCGTGGCGAACAGGTAGTCCCCCGCCAGGATCGCGACGTTGTTCCCCCAGCGGACGTTCGCGGTGGGCGCGCCCCGGCGCACCTCCGCCTCGTCCATCACGTCGTCGTGATAGAGGGTGGCCAGGTGCACCAGCTCGATCACCGAGCCGGCGATCGTCACCTCGTGCGCCTCGGGGTTCGGCCCGATCTGGGCGGACAGGACGGTGAACAACGGCCGGAATCGCTTGCCGCCGGCCTTGAATAGGTGGGTCAGCGAGTCGGTCATCACGTCGTCGGCGCTGCGCAGCTCGGTGTCCATGAGCTGTTCGATCCGCCCGACGCCGTCGCGCACCGTGGCGGCGAAGGCGGGGTCGCCGAAGTCGATGCCCGCCACCACCGTCGCCGGAGTACTCACCCGACCAACATACTGGTGAGCGTGGAGACCAAAGCCGACCTGGTGGTCGTGGGGGCCGGACCCGCGGGTTCGGCGGCGGCCGCGTGGGCCGCGCGCGCGGGCCACGACGTGCTGGTCATCGACTCCGCCAGCTTCCCCCGGGACAAGGCGTGCGGTGATGGGCTGACGCCGCGCGCGGTCGCCGAGTGCGAGCGCCTCGGGCTGGGCGACTGGCTGGACACCCGCATCCGGCATCGCGGCCTGCGGATGAGCGGTTTCGGCGGCGAGGTCCAGGTCGACTGGCCGGGCCCGTCGTTTCCGTCGACCGGTAGCGCCGTGGCCCGACTCGAGTTGGACGACCGGATCCGCAAGGTCGCCGAGGATTCCGGCGCGCGAATGATGTTGGGAACGAAAGCCGTTGCGGTGCATCATGACTCGTCGAGGCGGGTGGCATCGCTGACCTTGGCCGACGGCACGGAGGTGGCTTGCCGGCAGCTGATCGTGGCCGACGGGGCCCGCTCTTCGCTGGGTCGCAAACTGGGCCGGCGTTGGCACCAGGAGACGGTGTACGGCGTCGCCGCCCGCGGGTATCTGGCCACCCCGCGCGCCGACGACCCGTGGCTGACGTCGCACCTGGAGCTTCGTTCGCCGGACGGCGCGGTGCTACCCGGCTACGGCTGGATCTTCCCGCTCGGCAATGGCGAGGTGAACATCGGCGTCGGGGCCTTGTCGACATCGAAACGGCCGGCCGACCTGGCGCTGCGCCCGCTGATCGACTACTACACCGACCTGCGGCGCGACGAATGGGGCTTCGAAGGCCCGCCGCGGGCGGTGGCGTCGGCGCTGCTGCCGATGGGCGGCGCGGTGTCCGGGGTGGCCGGGCCCAACTGGATGTTGATCGGCGACGCCGCGGCCTGCGTCAACCCGTTGAACGGGGAGGGCATCGACTACGGAATGGAGACGGGACGGTTGGCCGCCGAGCTGCTGGACTGCTGTGGCCTGTCTCAAGACCTGTCGCGGGTGTGGCCGTCGCTGCTGCAGCAGCACTACGGCCGGGGCTTCTCGGTCGCGCGCCGGCTGGCGCTGTTGCTGACCTTTCAGCGCTTCCTGCCCGCGACCGGACCGATCGCGATGCGCTCGCCGCGGCTGATGACGATCGCCGTGCGGGTGATGGCCAACCTGGTCACCGACGACGACGCGGACTGGGTCGCGCGGGCCTGGCGGGGCGGCGGCCGGCTGTCGCGGCTGATCGATCGCCGGGTGCCGTTCAGCTGAGCCGACTGACCTGCGCAAACGGTCATCCGGCCGGATCGGGGCAGTGGACATTTTTCCGCGCGCTTCAGATGAGCGGTGTATAGTCCGGCTAATGAAGGGAACGAAGCTGGCTACTATCGGCGGCCTGGCTGCCGCCGCCATCGCGCTGGCCGCGCCGGCGCTGGCCTCGCCGCCGCCGTCGAACGATTACGACGCCCCGTTCAAGAACACCGTCAACGGCTTCGGTATCTACCAGCCGCAGGACCAGCTCGCGTGGCTGGGCAAGATCACCTGCGACCGGATCGGCCGGGGCGTGGACGGCGACCCGTACAAGTCGGCCAACTTCATCCAGCACAACCTGCCGCGCGGCACCACCCAGGGCCAGGCGTTCCAGTTCCTCGGAGCCGCTGTGGACCACTACTGCCCCGACCAGGTCGGCTTCGTTCAGCGGGCCGGCACCCACTAGCCCGTTTTCAGCGCAGCGGCTTGTAGGCCGCATGCAGCGCCACGATGCCGCCGGTCAGGTTGCGCCACCGCACCGCCGCCCATCCGGCCCGCGAAATCTCGTGCGCCAATTTGGTCTGGTCCGGCCACGCCCTGATCGACTCCGCGAGGTAGACGTAGGCGTCGGGATTGCTGGACACCGCGCGGGCCACCCGCGGCAGCGCCCGCATCAGATACTCCTTGTAGACGGTGGCGAACAGCCCGTTGGTCGGCGTGGAGAATTCGCACACCACCAACCGGCCGCCAGGGCGAGTGACGCGGGCCATCTCGCGCAGCGCCGCCTGCGGGTCGACGACGTTGCGCAACCCGAAACTGATTGTGACCGCGTCGAATACGTCGTCCCCAAACGGCAGCCGGGTGGCGTCGGCGGCGACCTTCGGGACGTTGCGCGCGGCACCCGCGGCGAGCATCCCGACCGAGAAGTCGGCCGCCACGCACCATGCCCCGGATTTCCTGAGCTCGACGGTGGACACCGCGGTGCCGGCGGCCAGGTCCAACACCTTCTGGTCGGGTCCGATCGCCAGTGCCGACCGGGTGGCGGCCCGCCAATACCGGTCCTGCCCCAGCGACAGCACGGTGTTGGTCAGGTCGTAGCGGCGGGCGACGCCGTCGAACATCGACGCGACGTCCCGGGGGTCCTTGTCCAACGCCGCACGACTCACGAGGGAAACGCTACCGTCCGGGAATTACGCGGTGACGGCGGCGTTGCAACACTGCGTGACTGAAAAAGTTTGGTTTATCACCGGTACATCGCGAGGCTTCGGGCGCGCGTGGGCGATCGCGGCGCTCGAGCGCGGCGACAAGGTCGCCGCCACCGCCCGCAACACGGCATCGCTCGACGACCTGGCCGAGAAGTACGGCGACGCGCTGTTGCCGATCCGATTGGACGTCACCGATCGGGACGCCGACTTCGCCGCGGTCAAGCAGGCGCACGACCACTTCGGGCGGCTGGACATCGTGGTCAACAACGCCGGTTACGGGCAGTTCGGGTTCGTCGAGGAGTTGTCCGAACAAGACGCACGGGATCAGATCGAGACCAACGTCTTTGGGGCGCTGTGGATCACCCAGGCGGCGTTGCCGTACCTGCGCGACCAGCGCAGCGGCCACATCATTCAGGTGTCCTCGATCGGGGGCATCACCGCTTTCCCATTGGTCGGCATGTACCACGCGTCCAAGTGGGCCCTGGAAGGCTTTTCGCAGGCGCTGGCCCAAGAGGTCGCCCCGTTCGGTGTGCACGTCACGTTGATCGAGCCGGGCGGCTTCGACACCGACTGGGCCGGGGATTCGGCCAGGCACGCCGATCCGCTGCCGGCGTACGACGATGTTCGTGCCGCCGTGCAGGCCGAGCGCAGCAAGCGCTGGGCCAGCCCGGGCAGTCCGGAGGCGTCCGCCACGGCGCTGCTGAAGGTGGTCGACGCCGAAAAGCCGCCGCTGCGAGTCTTTTTCGGCGCTTCACCGCTGGCGACGGCCAAGGCCGACTACGAGAGCCGGCTGCGCACCTGGGAGGAATGGCAGCCGGTCGCCGAGTTGGCCCAGGGGTAGCGAGCCGCGGACGTCGGCGCCTACCAGTGAGGTAGTCGATTACGCATGTCGGCAGCCCGGTGCGGACCCATAATTGTGGGCATCTGCGAGGAAAGGCGGTCCGATGTCCGCACCCCAGTCCGCGCCGGTGGCAACCAGCGACGTGTGCATCGTCGGCGCCGGCATCGCCGGGTTGAATGCCTTGTTCGCCGCCAGCCGATACCTATCGCGTGAGCAGACGGTGATCCTGATCGACCGCCGGAGACGCGTCGGCGGCATGTGGGTCGACGTCTACCCCTACGTCCGCCTGCACCAGCCGCACCCCATGTTCACGGCGGGCAACATCGAGTGGACGCTCGCCAAGCAGCGCAGTTATCTGGCGACCAAGGGCGAGGTGCTCGCCCACTTCGAGCACTGCGTCGACGTGATCAGGCAGCGGGTCGGAGTCGAGGAGTATCTCGGCTGGGACTTCGAGTCCGCAGAAGAGACGAACGGCATCGTGCGGGTCACCTGCAGGGCCCCCGACGGCCGGCAGCTCGTCGTCGAGACCACGCGTTTGATCAAGGCCTTCGGCCTCGGGATCACCCCGAACGAACCGCTGGCCATCTCGAGCAAGCGCGTCCATTCGGTGTCGCCCGACTACTGCGACGTGCGGGCGGGCGACATCAGGGAAAGCGACGCGCCCGTGTGGGTCATCGGCGGCGGAAAAACCGCGATGGACACCGCGCACGCGCTGATCACGAGCTACCCCGGCCGCGAGGTCAACATGGTCGCCGGCCGCGGCACGTTCTTCTCCTGTCGCGACGACCTGTTGCCGAGCGGCGCCCGCCGCTGGTGGGCGGGCACGCCGCCGAGCGCGGTCGCCACCCAGTTGAGTCACCGGTACGACGGCACGAACGAATCAGAGGTGCAGGCTTGGTATCGCGCCACGCACGGCACCTTCCTGACCCCCCAGGCGGACAACTTCGTGTTGGGAGTGTTGTCCGAGGCCGAGAACCGCACGATCTCCGCCGGGCTGAACGACGTCGTGATGGACTATTTCGAGGATTCGGTCGATCGCAACGGCACGACCGAGTTGGTGTTCCGGAGCGGATCGACGAAGACGATCGAACCGGGTAGCTGGATAATCAACTGCACCGGATACGTCAAGTTCCCAGACGAATACCCGTATGAGCCGTACGTTTCACCCAGCGGCGCGGTCGTTTCCATCAATGTGCGGTCGGCCATGCTGCACTTGCCTGCGTTCATGGGGTACTTCCTGGGCCACCTGATGTTCCTGGGCAAGCTCACGGATATTCCGCTCTACGAAATAGATTGGATGAATCTGAGGCAGAAGGCGCCGCTGGCGTTTCCCTACGTGCTCTTCGCCCTCGTTCAGCACAATCTCAGCCTGATCTACGACGACGTCCCCCGTCGCGTATTCACCGACAACAACCTCGATTTCGATAAGTGGTACCCGTTGCCGCGACGGGTGCCGGGCATGGCGCGGTTCATGCTCACGCACCGCCGGGAGTGCGAGCGCCAACGCCGGGTTCTCGACACGGTGCGGGAGCGTCTCGAAATCCGTTGCGGCCCGCTCAGCGGGTAAGGCACATACCGGGGGAACGGCTTCCGTCATCCGGCACCGCCACTCCCGGCGCACGGGCGCGACCGGCTTCACACCGCCTGGTGAGCCCAACCACTTCGCGAAAGTACCGGTACCGCAAGACAGGTAGTCGACTACGCGTGTGGGGTGGTCTAGCGCAAACAAGACTTGGTGGCGAAACCACTCAACCGACGCCCTTGGGGAGCACCACCATGACACTCACGGTTGACGCGTCGGCCTGCCCGAGCGTCTTCGATGCCGGCCTGCCGACTATTGATTACGAGCACTGCCAGAGCCCCGAAGAGGCTCACCTGATTCTCCACGAGGCGCGCCGCCGGGCACCGATTGCGATCGGCCCGCATGGGCCGGAAGTGCTGACCTACGAACTGGTCCGAAGTGTGCTGCGCGACCCGCGCTTCCGCGTGCCCCAGGGGATGTTCCTTGCCTCCCAGGGCATCACGACCGGCCCATTGTGGGAGCGCGTCGCCACCAACCTGATCAGCCTCGACGGGGCCGAGCACCACCGGCTGCGCCGCCTGGTGTCCAAGGCGTTCACACCGCGCGCCACCGCGCGGCTGGGCGCAACGATCGACGGGGTGATCAACGGACTGCTGGACCACCACACCGCAATTGGGCGCTGCGACGTGGTCGCCGACATCGCCAGGCAATACCCGATCCCGATCATCTGTGCGCTGTTGGGCGCCCCGGCCGAAGATTGGAAGCTGTTCTCCGAGTGGACCGACGACATCTTCAAGGCCTTCAGCTGGGAGGTCGCCGCTCATCAGAACAACATCTTGGCCGCATGGGACGAGCTCGACGCCTACATCGACGACATGGTCGCGCAGCGACGCCACCGGCTGACCGACGACCTCATCTCCGACCTGATCCGCGCCGAGGACGACGGCGACCACCTGAGCGCCGACGAGCTACGCATGCTGGCCGCGGGCCTGCTGATGGCCGGCACCGACACCACCCGCAACCAGCTGGCCGCCTCCGTGCACGTGCTGTGCGACCGTCCCGAGCAGTGGCGGTTGCTGGGCGAGCACCCAGAAGTCGCGAACAGTGCGGTTGAAGAGACGATGCGGCATTCGCCCATCGCGGCCGCGACGTTGCGCATCGCTCTCGAGGACGTCGAAGTCGCCGGGGTGGTGATCCCCGCGGGCACCGTGGTCATCGCAAACACCGCCGCAGCCAACCGCGACCCCGCCGTCTACGACGACCCCGACCGACTCGACATCACCCGAGTGGGGGCCCCGCCGATGCAGACGTTCGGCGCCGGCATGCACTACTGTCTGGGCGCGAACCTGGCCCGACTCGAGCTCGCCGAAGCCCTGGCGACCATGGCGCGGCGCATGCCCGACGCGCGCCGCACCGGACCCGCGCCGTGGAAGCCGCTGACCGGGCTGAGCGGACCCGCCACGCTGCCAGTCGAATTCACGCCCGAGATCGATGTCGCCGCGACTAGCGCACGGTGCGGATGACGAAGGCGTCGATGTTCTCGTCGTAATCGACCGATTCGTCCACGAAGAGTTCGCCCACCGGGTGACCGTCCTCGGCGACGGCAATGAAGGTCGATTCCTCGGGGTTGTACGTCACCGCGCCTTCAACGAACATCGCCGCGACCTCGTGCCCGTCGGCCCCGAACACGACGAGCTTCAATCCTCCGGCGTCCTTGACGTATTCCGCTGCCTCAGCGCGCGTCGTGACCATCCTTGCGAGTCCTTTCTCTGTTGCCGAGCCGTCAGGGCGTGGGCTGGGAAACCCTTGTCTGTACGATGAATTCGTGTAGCGCATCCGCCATCCGCGCCCGCACCGGCGCGCCGGAGATGACCACGTCGACCATCGGCACCGATAGGTGGGTGTGACCGCGGGCGCCGACATGCTCGGTCGGCACCCCCGCCGCCTGCAGCGCGGCGGCGTAGGCCTCGCCGACATCGCGCAGGGGATCGAACTCGGCCGTCACTACGAGGGCCGGCGGCAGCCCGGACAGGTCGGCGACATTCAAGGGGGCGAATCGGGGGTCTTCTCGATCCGCAGCGTCGATGTAATGGTCGTAGCACCACCGAAGTAGCGGCGTCGTCAGACCGTAGCCATCGGCGTTCTCGGTGAACGACGCGCGCGTCATCTCGCCGGACGTCAAGGGCGTCAACAACACCTGGCCCACGATGGTCGGGCCGCCCATGTCCCTCGCCAGCCGGCACACCACCGCCGCGAGTCCCCCGCCCGCGCTCCAGCCGCACACCGCCAACCGACCCGGGATGCCGCCGAGCGCCTCGGCGTTGTCGGCGACCCACCACACCGCGGCCATCGCGTCATCGACGGCCGCAGGAAAGCGGTTCTCGGGCGAATGGCGGTAGTCAGCTGAGACCACCATGGCGCCGCTCCGCACGCAAAGATCCCGGCACAGCGGATCATCCGCGACGGCGTCGCCGAGAACGTAGCCACCGCCATGGAAATACACGACCACCGGATGCGGACCCGGGGTGGCAGGCCGATAAAGCCGGTACGCCAAATCGCCGGCGGGGCCGGGCAGCACGCCGTCGACGATCTCGCCGACATCCGGTCCCGGCGGCCGCGCCATCGACATCTGCGCGTACAACGCGCGAGCCTCCTGGACGCCCATCGATTCCATCGGCGGCAGATTCAGCGCCGCCACCTCGTTGAGGACCATCTCGACGTCCGGCTGCAACCGGCGCACCACTCCGTCGTTGCAGCGTGAGCCGGCGGGGCCAGATCTCCTGTAGCCCAGGTAATCGCGGGCGACCACCTCGTCGCAGCCGGCACGGTAGAAGTCGAAGCCCGCGCAGTACGGCAGGAAGACCCGGGATTTGCCGGGCACATTGGCGCCCATGTACCACGAGTTCGCCTGGGGGTAGAGGGTGATGTCGGCGCAGTCGTTGACGTGCTGCGTCCACCCGGCCTCCGCCAGTTCGGTGGGCTCGATGACCTCGAAGCCGTCCGCGCTCAGGTGGCCGAGGCAGTCGAGCACCCAATCCGCATGCTGTTCGATCGACACGACCATGTTGGTCAACACCGAGGGGCTGCCGGGACCGGTGATGAAGAACAAGTTGGGAAAACCGGCCGTGGTCAAGCCGAGGTAGGTCCGCGGTCCGTCGGCCCATTTGCCCCTGAGCGCCAGACCATTACGGCCCCTGATGTCGACCGCCGTGATCGCGCCTGTCACCGCATCGAAACCGGTCGCGAAGACGATCGCATCGAAAGCGAACGACTCGTCGGTGGTGTCGATCCCCGTCGCCGTGATTTCCCGGATGGGATGTTTGCGGACGTTGACCAGGCGCACGTGCGGCAGGTTGTAGGTGGCGTAGTAGTTCGTGTCCAGGCACGGCCGTTTCGTCGCCAGCGGGTGATCAGTGGGGCAGAGTTCGGCGGCGGTGTCGGGATCGTCGACGATCGAGCGGATCTTGTCGCGGAAGAACTCGGCATATTCGTGATTGGCGGCGGGATTGCTCAGCACGTCGGCGAAGACGTTGATCGCCTCGAACAGCAAGCCGTCAGCCCAGGCGCGCTCGTAGCGGCGTTGGCGTTCGGCCTCCGAAACGCCGAAGGTGGGAGTGATGTCGCGCTCCATCGGGATGCCGCCGAACGAAAGCTTCGCGGCCGCACGATATTCCGCCTCATTCGTCAGTTGCGCGACCTTCGAGGGCGGCACCGGACCATTGTGCGCCGGGATCGAGAAGTTCGGCGTCCGCTGGAACACCACCAGCTGCGCCGCCTCCTGTGCGATCACCGGAATCGATTGCACCCCGGAGGAACCCGTGCCGATGACGGCCACCCGCTTGCCGGTGAAATCGACCGGCTCGTGCGGCCAGGCGCTGGTGAAGTAGATTTCGCCGGCGAACCGCTCGAGCCCCCGGACCTCGGCCTGCTTGGGCAGGGACAGGCAGCCGGTGGCCATCACGACGAAACGACTGGTGAGTTCGTCCCCGCGGTCGGTGCCCACCCGCCATAGCGAGGCATCGTCGTCCCAGCCTGCGCGCTGCACCCGCGTCGAGAAGGTGAGGTGGCGGCGCAGGTCGTGCTTGTCCGCTACGTGATTGAGATAGCGCAGGATCTCCGGCTGGGTGGCGTACTTCTCCGACCACCGCCAGTCCCGCTGCCAGTCGGGATCAAAGCTGTACATGTAGTCGACGCTGGGCACGTCAACCCGGGCGCCCGGGTAGCGGTTCCAATACCACGTGCCGCCGAGGTCGTCGCCCGCCTCGAAGACGCGGAACCGGTATCCGGCGCGGCTTAGCCGGTAGGCGAGGTACAGGCCCGCGATACCCGCGCCCACCACGACGACGTCGACGTCCGGCAGCGGCCGGTCTGTGCTGGCTGCATGGGTCATCGTCTGATGATCCCGCCGCGCCCATCGGCTGTCTTGAGTACGGCGATACTCGATTTGCTGACGACCGGCCGCGGCCCGGCATGCCCGGGCCTTACCAAATGGGTAGGAAACCCTTCCCTTCCGAGAGAAGAAAGTGGCCCCCACGGTAATTACCTGATCGCCGATAATCCCCGAGCATTTCGGTCATGACTTCCACGACCACACTGCCGAACCGCAGCATCCTCAGCGACGCAGACCTCGCCCGGGCCGCGGCGGCCGGTGATCGCGCGGCGCTGGCCGATATCTACCACCGCTACGCGGGCCCACTGCACGCCTACTGCGTCGGCATGCTGCGTGATCGCCACGCCGCCTCGGACTGCGTGCAGGATGTCTTCTGCACCGCCACCACACAGTTGCCGAAGCTGCGTGACGCGGACAAGCTGAGGCCGTGGCTCTACGCCATCGCCCGCCGCAGTGCGCTGCGGGCCTTGTCCGAACGCCGCCGCGAGGCCGCCTGCGACGAGCTGCCCGACGATGCGGCGACCGGTCCCGGGCCGTTCACGCTGACCGCCCAGAACGAACTCCGTCAACTGATCAACCAGGCGGCCGACGGATTGTGCGAGCGCGACCGGCGGGTGCTGGAGCTTGCCTACCGCCACGGCGCGACCGGAACCGAGCTCGCGCAAGCGTTGGGCATCAGCTACGACTCCACCAAGAAGGTCCTGCAGCGGCTGCGCGACACCATCGAACGCTCACTGGGCGCCCTGTTGGTGGCCCGCCGCGCGACCCAACACGGCTGCCCGCGGCTCGCCGCGGACCTGACCGGCTGGGACCATCAGTTCACCGTGCTGATGCGGAAACGCATTGCGCGCCACATCGAGTCGTGCCCCACATGCGACGGGTACCGCCGCAGCGCCCTCAATGCCGTTGCCCTGCTTGGCGGCGGGGTACTCGACGAGCTGGCCAAGCCACACGGCGGGTAACGAAATCTCCGCGGGCTCACTTCTGCTGGGTGCGACGGTCACGCAGCATGGAGCGGTTGACGGCCCCGAGCCGGATGGCCGCATTGGCCAGCCGGACCCGGCGATCCCCCTCGGCCGTGATGCCGAACTTGTCGTACAGGTGCTGCAGATGTTGCTTGACGGCCGCCTCCGTGACGTACAGCTCCTGGGCCATCCGGCGGACCGATGCGGGCTCGGGGAACGGGTCGTCGGCGACGAACGGGCGGCACAGAACCTTGAGGACATCGAGTTCGCGCGCGGTCATGCGGGGCGGCCGCAGGATGGACTTGCCGGTTTCGGTCTCTTGGTCGCCCGGCGCTTCGCCGGCCCCTTTTGTCATCCAGAACACCAACCGCGAACTGCCGAGCCGCAATTCGTCTCCCGACCGCAGGATCCGTTCCGCCGCGATCCTTTCCCCGTTGACGTAGGTGCCGTTGCGGCTTCCCAAATCACGCACGGACCAGGCTTGCCCGAAATTCTCCAGGACGGCGTGTACCCGCGACACGGTCGGGTCGTGCTCCAACGACACCGCGTTGGTCAAGGACTTGCCGAGGGTCACCCGTTCACCACTGAGCGCGACCAGCTCCCGCCCCGACGGCTTCCACACTTCCAAATGGGACGACATATCGACCCCTCCTATCACGGCCCATTCTGACCCCGCGACGCAAAGAATGGCCGGAGAACGGTCCGCTGAGCCGAAAATCGCGTGCTCGGCTGCCGAGATTCCCCCGGTATTCGGGTCCACGACGCCCGGTTGCGGTTGGACCGTGGTGACGCATCACCGGTAGCCGTTTTCCCTGCCGGCGAGAAGCCATAGGATCTACGAGCATGCGTCGCCGCATCCCTAACCCGACTTCGTGATGGCCATCACCAATGTTGAGCTCAGCTTCCTGCTGGAGGCGTCGCGCCGCGGGCTGCTTCCTCAGCAAGGCCGCCTCCTGGAATTCGGCGAAGCCGAGACCATGATCGATGTGGTGCAGGCGATCCCGCTCCTTCTCGCCGAAGGGCCACGGCGCGACGCGTTGCTGGCCGAGACGCCGCCGGACGGTGTGGCCCAGGTCTACGCCGACGCCAAGCGAATCTACCGAGCCCTGTTCGACTTCCGCAGCTACAACGCCATCGACCTGCTCCCACCCAATCACTACCGTCTGCAGCAAGATCTCAACCTGCCCTTCGACCTTGGGACAAGGTTCGACGTCTGCATCAACAACGGCACGACCGAGCACGTCTTCAATCAGGCCAATTGCTTCAAGGCGATTCATGATCACACCGCCCCGGGGGGCGTGATGATCCACTGGACGCCGTGCCTGGGATGGGTCGACCATGGCCTTTACAACATCCAGCCGGGGTTCTTCCACGACCTGGCCGCCGCGAACGGCTACGAGGTCCTGCTCGCCGTGCTGTCGAGCGACAGCATGATGATGCCGATCATCCCAGGCCAGATCACTTCCGAGTTGGTTGCCGCCAATCCGGGCATCCGAGACAGTCTCGCGTGCGCCGTGCTGCGCAAGACGACGGATGAACCCTTCCGCTTTCCCCTGCAGGGGGTCTATTCCTTTCTCAAGGAACTGGCGGCTGTGGGGGATCCGCAACGTATTACGCATCTGCTGGCGGCGCGCTCCGGCCAGGCACCAGAGCAACCACACACGGGGCGACCCGACAACCCGATCCAGGATCCCCCGCCCGGGCACGACCACTGACGTCAGCGCCTGGGGTTGGTCCCGCGGGCGGACCGTTAGTTCACTGGCCCTGCGCGTAGCGCTTGGCGAACATCCGCCTGCGGGAGAACGGCGACAGCACCGCCTCGTAGTGACCGAGCAGCTCGTCACAGATGACCGGCCAACTGCGGCCGAGCACGCTGCGCCGGGCGGCCAATGCGTAGCGGTGGCGTTCGTCGATCAAATGGGTGACGGCCTCAGGCAACCTCGCCTCGAATTCGTCGACGCCCAGTAACAAACCGGTGCGCCACGGCGTGACGAGGTCGCGTGGGCCGCCGGCGTCGGGGGCGATCACCGGCAACCCCGACGCCAGCGCTTCCTGCACGACTTGGCAAAACGTCTCATGCTCGCCGGGATGCACGAAGACATCCATGCTGGCGTACGCCACGGCGAGTTCGTCGCCGTACAGCGCGCCGGTGAAAACCGCTGTCGGCATTGCCTTTTGCAGTTTGCCGCGGTCGACGCCGTCGCCGACGATGACGAGTTGCACGTCGTCGCGCGCCGCCAGCGGGATCAGCCGCTCCACGTGCTTCTCCGGGGCCAACCGGCCCACAAAGCCGACGATCGGCTTGCCCCGCGGTGACCATCGGCGCCGGAGCGCCTCGTCGCGCCCCGACGGGGCGAACCGCAGCACGTCGACGCCGCGCGCCCAGCGATGCACGCGCGGGAAGCGGTGCTCTACAAGCGATTCCATCGTCACGGTGGACGGCGCCAGGGTTCGGTCGGCGAGGCTGTGCAGATGCCGGAACCAGGCCCACGCGACCCGCTGCGTCATCGGGATGCCATAGCTCGCAGCGAATCCCGGTACGTCCGTTTGATATACGGCGACGGTCGGCACCCCCAGCCAGCGCGCCGCCTTGACGCCGCCGTAACCCAGTAAGGCCGGCGAGGCCAAATGCACTACGTCCGGATCGAATCCGCGCAGCACGCTCACCATCCGGGGCATCGGCACGCCGAGTGGCAACGTGGTGACCTTCGGAAACATCCGCGAGGGAACCCGATGCACGCGGATCCCGTCGTGGACGCGATCCGCCGGGGTCACGCCCGGTGGGGTGTCCGGGGCGATGACGAGGGCCTCGTGACCGGTCCGGCGCAAATGCTCGAGTACCCGGAGCACCGAGTTGCTGACACCATTGACTTCCGGCAGGAACGATTCGGCGACGATTGCAACGCGCACACCACTACGGTGTCAGCGCCGGCTGTCGCGAAGGTTGCCTGCGGGCATACGTCGCGCGAAATCTGCTGGTCGGACGCTTCCAACCCCGGCTATGCCGGTGCCGCCGCGGCCTCGTCGCGGCGATCGAGCAGCTTGTCCAGCACCGCCAGCCCGATCAGGAGGGCCGTCGCGGCCAGCCAGCACACCACGGCGATGGAACCGGCCGGGATGATGGCCAGCCCGGCATTGCGGTGCTGCACCCGAACCAGATTGGGATCATTCTTGTTGTACTCGACGTATATACGCATGCCCGTAGCCAGATGCG
>NZ_LZIX01000246.1:0-44727 GCF_001666955.1 Mycobacterium sp. E735
CACTCCATGGGCGAAGTCGCCGCCGCCGTGGTGGCCGGTGCGCTCACGCCCGCCCAGGGATTGCGGGTGACCGCGACACGATCGCGGTTGATGGCCCCGCTGTCCGGGCAGGGCACCATGGCCGCGCTCGAGCTCGACGCCGCCGCGACCGAGGCGCTGATCGCCGACCACCCGCAGGTGACGTTGGCGATCTACGGCTCGCCGCGCCAGACCGTCATCGCCGGACCGACCCAGGCGATCGACGACCTCATCAACACGGTCCGCGCGCAGAACCACTTCGCCGGCCGGGTCAATATCGAAGTGGCGCCGCACAACCCGGCGATGGACCCGCTGCAGCCACTGATGCGCGCGCAACTCGCCGATCTGTCCCCGCGCCCACCGACCATCCCGATCATCTCCACCACCTACGCGGACCTGAACAGCCGGCCGGCCTTCGACGCCGACCACTGGGCCACCAACATGCGCAACCCGGTCCGCTTCCAGCAGGCGATCGAAGCCGCGGCGGCCGAGCACCACACCTTCATCGAAGTCAGCGCGCACCCCTTGCTGACCCACGCCATCAGCGAAACCCTCGCCGACCGCGACGGCTACCTGAGCATCGGCACCCTGCAGCGCGATGCCCACGACACCCTGACCTTCCACACCAACCTCAACACCGCCCACGTCACGCGCCCGCCCCATACGCCGCATCCCCCGGGACCGCACCCCCCGCTACCGAAAACGCCGTGGCAGCACACCCGGCACTGGATCTCCCCCACCACCGCCGGCCACCACGCCCCGAACACCCACCCGCTGCTCGGGGCCGGCGTGACCGACCCCACTACCGGCACCCGGATCTGGGAATGCGAGCTCGGCCCCGACCTGCTGTGGCTCGGTGATCACGTCATCGACGATCTCTGCGTCCTGCCGGGTTCGGCCTACGCCGACATCGCGCTGGCCGCGGCGACGGACGCCTTCGGCGGCCCCGAGCACGAACCCTGGATGATCCGCGACCTCAGCCTGGACCACCTGCTGCACGTGGGCGACGGCACCGCGCTGGTGACGACGCTCGCCGGCGACGAGCAGACCTGTCGCGTCGAAATGCGCACGCACAACGCCGCTTCGGGATGGGTCAAACACGCCACCGCCACCCTCACCCGCGAAACCGAACGCGCGCTGCCGTCGCTGCCGGCCGACGAACCCGGCGTGACGGAGCTCGACCCCGACGAGCTGTATGAGCGGCTGCGCGGCGCCGGACAACAGCACGGCCCGGCCTTCCGCGGGATCGTGGGCCTCACCGTCACCCCGTCGGGAGCGGCCCGCGCGGACGTGCGCCTGCCCGCGTCGGCCAGGACCGGATCGCGCAACGTCGTGTTGCATCCGGTCATGATGGACATCGCCGTCCAGGCGCTCGGGGCCACCCGGGCCGCGATCGACCTGGCCGGCGGGCAGAACGCCCGCGAAATCATCGTGTTGCCAGCGCGTTTCGCGGGTGTCCACGTCTACGGCAACGTGGCAGACGGCGTGCGCTCGTTCGGCTCGCTGACCACCACCGGCGACCCCGACCGGCTGGTGGGCCACGTCGTCCTGACGGATCGGGACGGACGACCGCTGCTCGTCGTCGACGAGGTGGAGATGGCGGTGCTTCGATCGGGCCGGGGCACAACGGAACTCGGGAACCGGCTGTTCGCGCTGGAATGGGAGCTCACCCCACTGGACAAACCGGCCGGCACGCTCGCCGGCGTCCTGCTGATCGGAGACGAGGACGACGCAGACCCGCTGCTCCCCGCGCTGCGGTCGGCGCTGAGCGACGGTGCGGCCGAGGTCGACATGGTTTCCCCGGCCGACCCTGCGGGGCTGCGCGCGGCGATCACCCGAACCCCGTGGGATGCCATCGCCGTGGTCTGTCCGGCACGGGCCGTCGACGAGTCGCTCGCGGACCGCGCCCAACTCGCCCTGGCGCAGGCGCGCACGCTGCTGGTCGCCGGCATCGCGAAGACGGTGACCAGGATGGGCGCCCGGAACAGCCCGCGGCTGTACATCGTCACCCGCGGCGCCCAACAGCTCGGTCCCGCCAATCGGGTCACATTGGCGCAGACGCAACTTCGCGGCATCACCAGGGTGCTGACCTTCGAGCACCCGGAACTCAAGCCGACCCTGATCGACACCGACGCCGACGGCATCGCCTCGGTCGCCGACCTGGCCGCGGAGCTGCTCGCCGGGTCCGACCACGACGAGATCGCGCTGCGCGACTCGCACCGATACGTCAACCGGGTGGTGCCCGCGCCCACCACGGCGACCGGTGACCTCGCCCCCCAGCCGCGCCGCACCGTCGTGGACCTGGACCGCGGGGAAGCTGTCCGGCTGCAGACCGATCAACCCGGACGGCTGGACGCCCTGAACCTCCACGCCGTTAAGCGGATTCCACCCGGGTGCGGCCAGGTGGAAGTCCGCGTCGTCGCCGCGGGCCTCAACTTCAGCGACGTGCTCAAGGCGATGGGCGTCTACCCCGGGCTCGACGGGGCGCCGCCCGTCGTCGGTGGCGAGTGCGTCGGCCTGGTCACCGCCGTCGGCCCCGACGTCGACTCCGTCGAAATCGGCCAGCGCGTGATCGCTTTCGGCCCCGGCACTTTCGCTTCCCACGTGACCACCCTGGCCGACCTCGTCGCGCCCGTCCCCGACGCGCTGCCCGACGGCGAGGCGGCCGCGTTCGGCATCGCCTACCTGACCGCCTGGCATTCCCTGTGCGAGGTCGGGCGGCTGGCCCCCGGCGAACGCGTGCTCATCCACTCCGCCACCGGCGGCGTAGGACTGGCCGCCGTTTCGATCGCCCGGATGCTCGGCGCCCGGATCTACACGACGGCCGGCTCGGACGCCAAACGCGAAATGCTGCGGAGCCTTGGGGTCGAGTACGCCGGCGATTCCCGCAGCGTCGATTTCGCCGACGAGATCCGCGACCTCACCGACGGCTACGGGGTGGACGTCATCCTCAATTCCCTTCCGGGCGAAGCGATTCACCGCGGTGTCAAGCTGCTCGCCCCGGGCGGCCGGTTCATCGAGCTGGGCAAGAAGGACGTGCACGCCGACGCCGGGCTGGGGCTGGCGGCCCTGGCGAAGAGCGCGTCGTTCGCCGTGGTCGACCTGGACCTGAACCTCAAACTGCAACCGGCACGCTACCGCCGCATGCTCGCGGACATCCTGCGGCATGTGGCGGAGGGCCGCCTGCAGGTGCTCCCGGTCACCGAGTTCGGCCTGCAGGACGCCGGCGACGCCTTCGCGCTGATGGCCTCCGGGCGGCACACCGGCAAGATCGTCGTCTCGATCCCGGCCGGCGGCCGCCTCGCCGCGATCGCCGCACCGCCACCGCAACCCCTGGTCAGCCGGGACGGCGGCTACATCGTCGTCGGCGGCATGGGTGGCCTCGGCTTCGTCGTCGCGCGCTGGCTGGTCGAGCGCGGCGCGGGACTGGTTGTGCTGAACGGACGTTCGGGCCCCACCGGCGAGGTGGCCGCCACCATCACGGAGCTCAACGCCGCGGGCGGCCGCATCGAGGTGGTTACCGGCGACATCGCCGAGCCGGGCACGGCCGAGCGGCTGGTGCGCGCGGTCGAGGACGCCGGCTTCCGGCCGGCCGGAATCCTGCACAGCGCCATGGTCCTCGACGACGAGATCGTGTTGAACATGTCGGAGTCGGCCGCCCGGCGCGTATTCACCCCGAAGGTCGCGGGCGGCTGGTTGCTGCATCGGGCCACCGCCCACCTGGACCTCGACTGGTGGCTGGTGTTCTCGTCGGTGGCCTCGCTGCTGGGCGCGCCGGGCCAGGGCGCCTACGCCGCCGCCAACTCGTGGGTCGACGGCCTGGTCGCCCACCGGCGCGCGGCCGGACTGCCCGCGGTCGGAATCAACTGGGGCCCATGGTCGGAGGTGGGCCGCGCCCAATTCTTCGCCGACCTCGGCGTCGCGATGATCACGGTCGAGCAGGGGCTCGAGGCCATGCAGCTGGCGTTGTCGGCCGACCGGGCCCGCACCGGCGTGTTCAGTCTCGACGCCCGGCAGTGGTTCCAATCCTTCCCCGCCGCGGCCGGGTCGTCGTTGTTCGCCAACCTGCACGACGCGACGGCCGAGCGGCACGGCGGCGGCGCCATCCGCACCGAACTGGACGCCTTGGACGCCGCCGAGCGCCCCGCCCGCCTCGCCACCGCGATCGCCGACGAGATCCGGGCAGTGCTGCGCTCGACCGAGCCGATCGACCCGGGCCGCCCCATGCAGTCGCTCGGCCTCGACTCGCTGATGGCCCTCGAACTGCGCAACCGGCTCGAATCCAGCCTGGGCACAACGCTGCCGGCCGCCCTTGTGTGGGCGTACCCGACGATCACCGACCTCGCCGGCGCGCTGTGTGAGCGGCTGGGTTACGCGCCGCTCACCGACGGCGACGAACCGTCCGACGGGGACACCGCCCTGTCGGACGAGGAGATGGAATTGCTGTCCGATCTGGTGGCGGCAAGCGAGTTGGAAACCGCAACGGGGGGCAGTGAGTAATGACGAGCATTGCCGAACGCGCAGCGCAGATGTCACCGAAGGCGCGCGAGGTCCTGGCACGTGAGCTTGTCCGCGCGGGAACGGCGTTCCCGACCGACATCGCCGAACCGGTGGCGGTGGTGGGCATCGGTTGCCGGTTGCCCGGCGCCGTCGCCGGGCCGGAGAGCTTCTGGCAACTCCTAGTCGACGGCCGCGACGCCGTCGGCGAGGTACCGGCGGACCGGTGGGACGCCGACGAGTTCTACGACCCCGACCCCCAGGCGCCGGGCCGGATGACGACGAAATGGGGCGGCTTCGTCGACGACGTCTCCGGATTCGACGCCGACTTCTTCGGCATCACCCCCCGCGAAGCGGTCGCGATGGACCCCCAGCAGCGCATGCTCCTCGAGGTCGCCTGGGAAGCGCTCGAACATGCCGGCCTGCCCCCGGATTCGTTGAGCGGCAGCCGAACCGCCGCGCTGATGGGCATCTCGGCATGGGACTACACGATCCTCAACCTCGAGCGGCGCGCCGAGATCGACGCATACATGAGCACCGGGAACCCGCACAGCGCGGCGGTGGGCCGCATCTCCTACCTGTTGGGGCTGCGCGGCCCGGCGGTCGCCGTCGACACGGCGTGTTCGTCGTCGTTGGTGGCGATCCACCTGGCCTGCCAAAGCCTGCGGCTGCGGGAGAGCGACGTCGCCCTCGCGGGCGGGGTGCACCTCTCCCTGTCGCCGTTCACCAGCATCGCGCTGTCCAAATGGTCCGCCCTGTCACCGACGGGCCGCTGCAAGACCTTCGACGCCCTGGCCGACGGGTTCGTGCGCAGCGAGGGCTGCGGGGTGGTGGTGCTCAAGCGGCTGTCCGACGCCACCCGCGACGGCGATCGTGTGCTCGCCGTGGTGCGCGGGTCGGCCATCAACTCCGACGGCCGGTCCAACGGCATGACGGCGCCCAATGCGGCGGCCCAGCGCGACGTGATCACCACCGCGCTGCGGCAGGCCGACGCCACGCCGGACAGCGTCAACTACGTCGAAACCCACGGAACCGGAACGATACTGGGTGACCCCATCGAGTTCGAGGCGCTGGCGGCCACCTACGGACGCGGCGAGGGCGGCTGCGCGCTGGGATCGGTCAAGACCAACCTCGGGCACCTGGAGGCGGCCGCGGGCGTCACCGGATTCATCAAGGCGATCCTGGCGGTGAACCGGGGGCTCATCCCGCCCAACCTGCACTTCACCCGGTGGAACCCGGCGATCGACGCCTCCTCGACGCGGCTGTTCGTGCCGACCGGGCGCACGCCGTGGCCCACGGCGGGCCCGCGCCGGGCGGCGGTGTCGTCGTTCGGCCTGAGCGGAACCAACGCGCATGTGGTGATCGAGCAGGCGCCCGATCAAGCACCGGCGCAGCCGCATCCCGCGCCCGCGTTGTCCACCCTGGTGGTGACGGGGAAGACGCCGCAGCGGCTGGCGTCGATGGCCGCGACGCTGGCCGACTGGCTGAGCGGCGCCGGCGCGGCGACGCCGCTGGCCGATGTCGCGCACACGTTGAGTCATCATCGCGCCCAGCACAACTGGCGCGGAGCCGTCGTCGCCCGCGACACCGCCGCCGCGGTGGCCGGGCTGCGCGACCTGGCCGCCGGCGCGCCGGCGCCGGGCGTGCTCGCTCCCGTCGAGGCCGCCCGGCGCACCGGCACGGTCTTCGTCTACTCCGGCCAGGGCGCGCAGTGGGCCGGCATGGGCCGCCCCCTGCTGGCCGACGAGCCCGCCTTCGCGGCCGCGATCGCCGAACTCGAACCCGACTTCGTTGCCCAGACCGGGTTTTCGCTGCAGCGGACCCTGGCCGACGGTCAGCCGGTGGTCGGCATCCAGAACATTCAGCCCGTGCTGGTGGCCATTCAGCTCGCGCTCACCGCGCTGTGGCGCCACTACGGGATCGAGCCCGACGCGGTGATCGGGCACTCGATGGGCGAGGTCTCGGCCGCCGTGGTGTCCGGCGCGCTCACGCCGGCCGAAGGGCTGCGGGTGATCGCCACCCGGTCGGCGCTGATGGCCCGGTTGTCGGGCCAGGGCGCGATGGCGCTGCTCGAACTGGACGCCGAGGCGACCGGAGCACTGATCACCGACTACCCCCAGGTGACGCTCGCCGTGCACGCCTCACCGCGCCAATCGGTCATCGCCGGGCCGCCCGAACAGGTGGACGCGGTCATCGCGGCCGTCGTCGCCCGAAACCTGCTCGCGCGGCGGATCGAAGTCGACGTCGCCTCGCACCACCCGATCGTCGACCCGATCCTGCCCGAACTACGTTCTGCGCTCGCCGATTTGGAACCTAAGGCGCCGGCCATCCCAATGCTCAGCACGACCACGGAAGGGCCCACGCCGCTGCCCGACGCCGATTACTGGGCCGCCAACCTGCGCAACCCGGTGCGCTTCCACCAGGCCGTCAGCCGGGCCGGCTCCGACCGGCACACCTTCGTCGAGATCAGCCCCCACCCGCTGCTCACCCACGCCATCGCCGACACGCTGGGGGCCGAAGCCCGCCACGTCATCGGCACGCTGCACCGCGACACCGACGACACCACCAGCTTCCACACCCAGCTGGCCGCCGTCGCGCAAACCCCGCCCGGCGCCGACCACGGCCGTCTGGCCGACATCCCGGTGACGCCCTGGCGGCACACCCAATTCTGGGTCGCCGACCGGTCCGCGATGTCGGAGTCGGTCTCCGCCCACCCACTGCTGGGCGCGCACATCGAGGTTCCGTCCAGCCGCGACCACGTGTGGCGGGCCGACACCGGCACCGCGGTCTCCCCCTGGCTCGCCGACCACAAGGTGTTCGGTCAGGCCGTCATGCCCGGCGCGGCGTTCGCCGAAATCGCCTTGGCCGCAGCCAGTGAAGCGCTGGGCGTGCCGGTTGCGGGCATCTCGATCAACCAGCTCGAGGTCGAGCAGATGCTCACCCTCGGCGACCACACCCAGCTCACCACCCAGCTGACCCGCGGAGCAGACGACAAGACCCGCATCGAGATCTACTCGCGATCGTCCGGCGGCTGGGTCAGACACGCCACCGCCAGGGCCGAGCTGCGGACGTCGGACGCCCGCCCCGACCGGCCCGCGCCCCCCGGGCACGGCGACACCGAGATCAAACCGGCCGACCTGTACGGCGTGCTGCGCCACGCCGGCCAGTACCACGGCCCCGCCTTCGGTGCGCTCGCCACCATCCACCGGATGCCCGGCGGGTTCGTCGAATCGGAAATCATCCTCCCGGACGAGGCGCCGCGGCATCCCGCGTTCCGGCTGCACCCCGTCATGCTGGACGCCGCGCTGCAGAGCCTGGCCGCCGCGATGCCGGACGACGAACTCGCCGGGTCCGCCGAAGCCAGTTACCTGCCGGTGTCCTTCGACGCCATCCGGGTCTCGGGCGACCCCGGCCGGCGCGCCCGCTGCCGGGTCCAGCTGACCAACCTCGACGAGGGCGGCGTGGGCAAGCTGGGCAGAATCGTGTTGACCGACGACGCCGGAACGGTCACCGCGGAGATCAACGACATCTACCTGCGCCGCGTCGAGCGGCGCAGCGTCCCACTTCCCCTGTCGCAGAAGGTATTCGACACCACCTGGGTGTCCCGGCCGATCGCGGCCGCCGGCTCCGAAGCCCCCGGCAGCTGGCTGGTGCTCGCCGCCGCCGAAACCCGCGAGGGTGCGGCGGCGTTCGCCACGGGCTGGCGCTCACCGGCGCGCCGGGTGGTCACCGCCGACCTGTACGACGAGTCCGCCATCCTGTCCGCATTCGCCGACGCGGCCGGCGATCCCGAGCGCCCACCCGTCGGCGTGGTCGTGTTCGTGGCCCCCAACCCTGGCGTCGGCGACGACGGCATAAGCCGGGCACGGGAAACGGTCTGGGCGGTGTCGACCGTCATCCGCGCGATCGTCGGCGGCTGGCACGGTCGATCGCCGCGGCTCTGGCTGGTCACCCAGGGCGGCCTGGCGGTGCACGAGGAGGCAGGCCAGCCCGGGGTCGGCGCGCTCAAGGGACTGGTGCGGGTGCTGGCCTACGAGCACCCCGAGCTGCGGACCACGCTGGTCGACCTCGACGGCGATCCCGCGACAGCGCTCAACGCCGAACTGTCCGAGGCGGTTTCGGGGCAGGTCGACGACGTGGTCGCGTGGCGCGGCGGGCAGCGTTACGCGGAACGCCTCACCCGGGCGGCCATCGGCGAACGCACCACAGGGGACGTCGTCCGGCGGGGAGCGTCCTACATCGTCACCGGTGGACTCGGTGGCCTCGGCCTCGTCATGGCGCGATGGCTGGTGGACAGCGGCGCCGCGCGACTCGTCCTCAACGGGCGCAGCGAACCGTCGGAGCAGCAGCGCGCGGTCCTGGCCGAACTGGAGCGCACCGCCGAGATCGTCGTGGTGACCGACGACATCGCGACCGAAGGCGTCGCCCAGAAACTGGTGACCGCCGCCGGCGAATCTAACCTGCGCGGCGTCCTGCACGCGGCCGCCGTGCTCGACGACAGCCTGGTGTTCTCGATGACCAGGGAGAGCGTCGAACGGGTGTGGGCGCCCAAGGTCACCGGGGCGCTCCGACTGCATCAGGCCAGCGCCAGTTGCGACTTGGACTGGTGGCTCGGGTTTTCGTCCACCGCCTCGATGCTGGGCGGCCCGGGGCAGGCCTCGTACGCGTGCGCGAGCGCCTGGCTGGACGCCCTGGTCGACTGGCGGCGGGCGGCGGGCCTGCCCGCCGCGGTGATCAACTGGGGCCCGTGGGCAGAGGTCGGGCTCGCCCGCACGCTCGCCGGCGGCGCGCTCGATCCCATCACTCCCGCCGAGGGCGCCGCGGCGATGGAGCCGCTGCTGGCCAGCGGCAGATGCCACACCGGCGTCGGCCGGCTGCGGCCCGACCGGGCGCTCATCGCCTTCCCCGAAATCCGCGAACTCGGCTACTTCACCAACGTGGTCGCCGAACTGGAGGCCGCGGGCGACGGCGGCGACTGGGCGGGCCCCGAGGCGCTGGACGGGCTGGAATCCGCTGCGGCGCAAGCGCTGATGACCGATCGGCTGCGGGCACGCATCGCCGCGGTCATGGGCTACGCGGATCGATCGGCCGTCGACCCGAATGTTCCCCTCATCGAGCTCGGGATGGATTCCCTGATGGCGGTGCGCATCCGGAATTCGGCACGCGCGGACTTCGGGGTCGAGCCGCCGGTGGCACTCCTGTTGCAAGGGGCGTCGCTGCACGACCTCACGGCCGACCTGGTCCGCCAGCTCGGCCTGGCCGGCGATGCACAGGCACTCGAGCAGGAAGACGCGGTTCGCGACCGGGCGCAGCAGCGCGCGGCCGCGCGCCAACAAGCCGCACTGCGGCGGAAGCGAGGACACCAAGCATGAGCACGACCTCGACGGAGTTGCCGCCCAACGCGATCGCGGTGGTCGGCATGGCCGGACGATTCCCCGGCGCCAACGACGTGTCGGCGTTCTGGGACAACCTGCGCCACGGCAAGGAGTCCATCACCACGCTGTCCGAGCAGGAGCTCAAAGCCGCCGGGGTCGGCGACGACGTGCTGGCGAACCCGGCGTATGTGCGGCGCGCACCGATCGTCGACGGGGTCGACGAATTCGACGCCGAATTCTTCGGCTTTCCGCCCCAGCTCGCCCGGATGCTGGACCCGCAGCACCGGTTGTTCCTGCAGTGCGCGTGGCACGCGTTCGAGGACGCCGGCTGCGACCCCGCCCGGTTCGACGGTTCGATCGGCGTGTACGGGACCAGCTCGCCCAGTGGCTATCTCCTGCACAATCTTTCGTCACATCGCGCCCAGGACGCCTTCATGGGGACGGGTCTGAACTTCGAGCAGTTCAACCTGTTCCTGCAGAACGACAAGGACTTTCTCGCCACCCGGGTGTCCCATCAGTTCGACCTGCGCGGCCCGAGCATCACGGTCCAGACCGCGTGCTCGTCCTCGTTGGTCGCGGTCCATCTCGCGTGCCAGAGCCTGCTCAGCGGGGAATGCGACCTGGCCCTCGCGGGTGGGGTGTCGCTGTCGGTCCCCCACCATGTGGGGTACTGGAATTCGCCGGGCTCCATGGTGTCCGCGGTCGGCCATTGCCGACCCTTCGACGTGCGGGCTGACGGCACCGTATTCGGCAGCGGCGTGGCCATCGTGGCCCTCAAGCCCCTGCAGGCCGCCCTCGACGCCGGTGACCGCATTCACGCCGTCATCCGCGGATCGGCGATCAACAACGACGGATCGATGAAAATGGGCTACGCGGCACCGAATCCGGCCGCCCAGGCCGACGTGATCGCGGAAGCCCACGCGGTGGCCGGCGTCGACGCGTCGACCGTGAGCTATGTCGAGACACACGGGACCGGCACGCCGCTCGGCGATCCCATCGAGGTCCAGGGTCTGCGCTCCGCGTTCGCCGTGTCGCAGGCGCCCCGGCCCGGCCCCTGCGTGCTCGGGTCGGTCAAGTCGAACATCGGCCACCTGGAGGTGGCGGCCGGCGTGGTGGGCCTGATCAAAACCATTCTGTGCCTGAAGAACAAGGCGATCCCCGGGACGCTGCACTTCACCAGCCCGAACCCGGAGCTGCACCTCGACGAGACCCCGTTCACGGTGCGCAGCACCTACGGGGCGTGGGATTCCGAAGGTGCGCGGCGGGCCGGCGTCAGTTCGTTCGGGGTGGGCGGCACCAACGTCCACGTCGTGGTCGAGGAGGCGCCCCACGTTCCGGACCGCGCCGCGCCACCCGGTCCCCAGGTGCTGCTGCTGTCGGCGCAAACCACGGCGGCGCTTGAGCAGTCGCGCGCCGCACTGGCCGACGCGTTGGCCGGCCCGGACGGTCCCGAACCGGCCGACGTCGCCCACACCCTCGCCGGACGCCGCAAGCACCGCCTCACCATGGCGGCCGTGGTGCACGACCGCGATCATGCGGCCACCGTGCTGCGGGCCGCCGAACACGACAACGTCTTCGTCGGCGAATCCCTCGCCGGCGGCGAAAACCCCGCGGGGCGGGTGGTGTTCATGTTCCCGGGGCAGGGCGCCCAGCACGTCGGCATGGCCAGGGGCCTCTACGACACGGAGCCCGCGTACGCCGAACACTTCGACGCCTGCGTCGCGGGATTCGGCGATGAGATGGGCATCGACCTGAAGGCGTTGATATTCGGTGACGCCGCAACCGACCTGGAGCGCATCGACCGCTCCCAGCCCGCCCTGTTCACGGTGGAATACGCGCTGGCGCGGTTGGCCGAACACTACGGGCTGCGTGCCGGGGCGTACATCGGTTACAGCACGGGTGAGTACATCGCGGCCACGCTGGCCGGGGTGTTCGGCCTCGAGACGGCGATCACGCTGGTGGCCTTGCGCGCCCGCCTGATGCACGAGTCCCCGCCCGGTTCGATGGTCGCCGTCGCGCTGGGCCCCGACGACATCGCTCCCTACCTCACCCCGGGCGTCGAGCTTTCCGCGGTCAACGATCCCGGCAACTGCGTCGTCGCCGGGGCAGGCGACGAGATCCGCGCGTTCACCCAGCGGCTCCGCGAGGCGGGCATCACCGCCCGGCGCGTGCGGGCGACACACGCATTCCATTCCAGCGCAATGGATTCGATGGCGGCCGAATTTCAGCAGTTCCTGTCCGGCGTCGAGCTGCGCCGCCCCGACACGCCGCTGCTCAGCAACCTCACCGGGACCTGGATGTCGGACGAGCAGATCACCGACCCGGCCAGCTGGGCCCGCCAGATCAGTTCCACGATCCGGTTCGCCGACGAGCTCGACGTGCTCTTGAGCGATCCGGGCCGCGTGCTCGTCGAGGTCGGTCCCGGCGGCAGCCTGACGGGCTCGGCGATGCGGCACCCGAAGTGGTCGAGTGGCCACCGCGCGGTTCGCCTGATGCGACATCCGATTCAGAACGTCGACGACCGGGACACCTTCCTGCTCGGGCTCGGCCAACTGTGGGCGGCCGGTGTGCCCGTCGATTGGGAACCGCTGACCGGGCCGACGCCCAGGCTGGTCTCCCTGCCCGGTTACGCCTTTGCCCGCGAACGGCATTGGGTCGACGCGAAACCCCTCGCCTGGCTCGACCGGTCCACCGAGACTCCCGAAGCCCCGGGCGCTGCCGCCAACAGCGCCGATGCGTCCACGAACGGGCATCAATCGCACACCGAGGCGACGCTGCGGCAGATCTGGATGCAATGCCTGGGCCTGAACTCGATCGGCCGCAACGACAACTTCTTCGACCTCGGCGGCGACTCCCTGATCTCGATCGGCATCGCGACCAACGCCGGCAACGCCGGGCTGGATGTCACGCCCCAGGATCTCTACGGCAACCCGACATTGGCCACCCTGGCGGCCCACGTCGACGCCAAATACGCGGCGGGTTCGCTGGCGAAAGCGCCCGACGCCGCGTCCCGTCCGGCCGTTCCTCCGAACGTCGCGCAGTTCCTCGAGAGCGGCGTGCGGCGGGCGGGGCGCTGGCGCGTGCCGTTGATCCTGCGCCTCGATCCGACGGTCAGCCTCGACGACGTCCGGGCGGTGCTGACCGCAGTGACCAACCACCACGACGCGTTGCGGCTACAGCTCGTCGAGCACGCCGGGACCTGGGTCCAGTGCGTCACGGAGGCAGCCGAATTCGATCATCTGTCGTCGCGGACGCTGCCCGGCACCGATGCCGACACGCAGCGGGCGGCGGTGCTCGACGTCGTGGCCGAGCTCACGGCACAGGACGACCTCGCCGCGCCGTTGACCGCCAGCCTCCTCTCTGACCCCGGCGACGCGCGCTACCTGACGTTGTCGCTGCACGAGGCCGTCGCCGACACCGCCTCCCGCGAGATCCTGGTCGCCGACATCTTCACCGCATTCACGCAACGGCTGGCGGGAGAGGACATCTCGCTGCCGCCGACCACCACCTCGTGGCGGGACTGGTCGCTGCGCGTCGCCGGCCTCGCGACCCACCCCGCGGTCCTCGATACGAGCGACTTCTGGCTGGAGAGCTCGGGCCGCGCGACGCTGCGGCCGGCGGACCCAGAAGTCACCGACCGGCCCCTGGGCGACGACCTGGCCAAGGTGCCGTCGGCGCTCACCGTCGAGCAGACCTCCGAGGTCGACGATTTGCGGCGCGCGCTCGGCTGGTCGATCGACGAGATCCTGCTCGCGGCGCTCGGCAGGACCATCGCCGAGACGATCGGCACCGGCGTCCTCGCCGTCGACCTGGAGGGGGCGGGCCGTTCGGTGTTGCGGCCGGACGTGGACCTGCGCAGGACCGTCGGCCGGTTCACCACGATCTATCCGGTGCCGCTTCGCTGCGCGACGAGCGACGACACCGGCGCGAGCGAACTGCTGACCGACGTGCGCGACACCCTCAAATCCGTTCCGCACCATGGGATCGGATACGGGCTGCTGCGGCACCTCTACGCGCCCACCGCACGCGCACTCTCGGCCGTGCCGCCCGCCGACGTCCACTTCCGGTACGTCGGCATGATCCCCGAATTGCCGCCCATCGACGCGCCGGTGCAATTCGACTCGGACGCGGCCATGCCGGTGCGCGACACGATCCCGGGCCTGGGCCATGCCATCGAGCTTCGGGTGTACCGCCACTCCGGCGTGCTGCACCTCGACTGGTGGTACGACACCCGCCGGGTGCAGGGCGCGCGCGCCGAAGCGCTGGCGCGGCGCTTCCCATTGGCGCTGCGGGAGCTGATCGGGGACGCCATGTCCGCCGCTTCCGGCGACGGCGACCTCGGCTCGCAGCAGGTGGAGTTGGCGTTGGTGGACTTGTCGGCCCTGGATGCGAGCTGAGGGGGGCCGGTGAATCACGCACGCAGAGCGACGGACAAGGCGGTCGTCGTCGACAAGGTCCGCAAGACCTTCGGCGATTTCGTGGCCTTGCACGAGGTCAGCTTCGAAGTCGGCCGGGGCGAGGTGCTCGGTCTGCTCGGCCCGAACGGCGCGGGCAAGACGACGCTCGTCGACATCCTGTCGACCCTGAGCCGGCCGGACAGCGGCCGCGCCGTGGTCGCCGGCTACGACGTCGTCCGGGAACCGGCCGGTGTCCGCCAGGCCATCATGCTCACCGGGCAGCAAGTCGCGATCGACGACATGCTCACCGGCGGCGAGAATCTGGTGATGTTCGGTCGGCTGTTCGGCTTGAGCAAGTCGGCGGCCCGCGCCCGCGCCAAGCAACTCATCGACGAATTCGATCTGGCATACGCCGCCGACCGCCGGGTGAAGACCTACTCCGGCGGCATGCGCCGCCGGATCGACATCGCCTGTGGCCTGGTGGTCCGGCCCCAGGTGGTGTTCCTCGACGAGCCCACCACCGGCCTGGATCCGCGTAGCAGGCAGAGCATTTGGGACCTGGTCGGCAAGTTCAAGGACATGGGCGTCGCCACGCTGTTGACGACGCAGTATCTCGAGGAGGCGGACGCGCTGGCCGACCGGATCGTCGTCATCGACCACGGACGGGTGATCGCCGAGGGGACGGCCGACGAGCTCAAGGAGCGCACCGGCGGCAGCTATTGCGAAATCGTGCCGCGGCGCCTCGCGGATCTGCGGGTGATCGCCGACGTGCTCGGCCCGTTGCTGCCGGAGAAGATCAGGGCCACCCTGACGCCCGATTCGGATCGAATCGCGATCCCCGCCCCGGACGGCGCCAACACGCTCGTCGAGGCCGTCGGGCGATTGGCCGCCGCCAACATCGAGGTGGCTGACGTGGCCCTGCGGCGACCGTCGCTCGACGACGTATTCCTCGCGCTGACAGACGAATCCCCCGCCGCGCGCACCCCCGTCGCTACCCGGGCCGTCGGGTGACCGCCACCGCGACCACCGAGCGGCACCTGTCCACGCTGACGCAGTGGTGGGTCCTCACCGTCCGCTTCATCGCACCGACGCTGCGCAACGGGGAGCTGCTCGTGACCGTCGCGTCGTCGGTCGTTTTCACCGCCGGCTTCTACATCCCGCTGCATCAGATCATGGGCACCGCGACCAAGGGACTGTCCAGCAGCTACGCGCAATACGTGATGCCGCTGATCGCGCTGCAGGCGATCACCTTCGCCGCGATGTCGACGGCGTTTCGGGCCGCGACCGATTCGGTGCAGGGCATCAACCGCCGGTTCCGGTCCATGCCGATGGCCCCGTTCGCCCCGGTGGGAGCCCGCGTCTCGGCCGCGGTGTACCGGTGCACGGTTTCGGTGGCGGTGGCGGTGGTCTGTGGCTACGTGATCGGATTCCGGTTCCACCGGTCGGCGATCTACGTCGTCGCCTTCTGCCTGTTGGTGGTGGCCATCGGGTCGATGCTGTCCTTCGCGGCGGACCTGGTGGGCACCGGGACGCGCAACCCGGAGGCCATGACACCGCTGCTCATCCTGCCGCCGCTGATCTTCGGACTGCTGTCCACCGGAGTCCAACCGGCGCAGCAGTTTCCGCACTGGATCCAGCCGATCGTCCGCAACCAGCCGGTGTCCCAGTTCGTGATCGCCCTGCGCGCCCTGGCCGGGGACGCCGCCCCGTACGGAGGGTCGGTGACGTGGCCGGTGCTGGCGCCGACGCTGGCGTGGTTGTCCGGGTTGACGGCGCTGCTGATACCGGCATCGGCGATCGTTCTGGCCAGGCGGGCGCGATGACCCTGGTCCACGAAGCCACCGATCCGGTCGTCGAACGGCGCCGTCACCACGAGGACTCGCCGCGGGCGCTGGCGACCCAGACGTGGGTCCAGACGCGGCGGATCCTGCTGCGCTGGGCGCGCGACCTGACGGCGGTGATCGAGGCGCTGGTGTTGCCCGTCCTATTCCTGCTGACGCTGAACATCATTCTGGGCAACGTCATTTCGCAGGTCACCGGTCACAGCGCGCTGTACGGCACGGTTCCGCTGAACGCGCTCGCCGCCACGATCAACGGCGCGGCGATCGGGGCGATCGGCCTCATCGGGGAACGCTCCGACGGGCTGCTGCGCCGGCTATGGGTGGTGCCCGTGCACCGCGCGTCCGGTGCGCTCTCGCGCATCGCCGCCGAAATGATTCGGATCATGATCACCACGCTGGTCGTGCTGGGCGTCGGAATGCTGCTGGGTTTCCGCTTCCGGCAGGGTTTCCTCGCCAGCCTGACCTGGTTCGTCGTCCCGCTGATATTCGGGCTGGCGTTCGCGACCCTGATCACGATGGCGGCGTTGTACACCGCGAACAACTTTCTGCTCGAGACGGTCACTCTCCTGCACGTTCTGGCCGTCGTCTTCTCGACCGGCTTCCTGCCGGTGGACCAATTCCCGAAGTGGATACAGCCGGTGGTCGCCCACCAGCCGATGAGCTACGCGATCGAAGCCATGCGTGGCCTGTCGCTGGGCGGCCCGGTGCGGTGGCCGATGATCGCCACGCTGTTGTGGGCGAGCGGCATCACCGCCGTGTGCATCGTGCCGACGCTGGTCGGCTATCGACGGGCCAGCACGAGCTGACAAGGGGGTAGTGGGACAATGTTTCCCGGATCCGTGATCCGAAGGCTGACGCGCAGCGAAGAGGTCTTCGCGGTCAACGAAACCTATTTTGCCTTCACCGCTTTCATCATCGGTCCGGTCGACCTCGACGCGATGGCCGACGCCTTCGACGCGCTGCTCGAGTCCCATCCGGTGTTCACCGGCCGGCTGGAACAGGGCGACGACGGCCGCTACCAGATCGTCGCGGAAGACCTGATGCACCCGGGCATCTGGGTGATCGAGGGTGACGCCGATCCGGCATCGGCCGGCATGCGGCTCGACCAGACGCAAACCTTGCTCAATCTCCGGTTGAAGCGCAGCGGCGAGCGCACCGAACTGACCCTGTACACCCATCACAGCCTCGCGGACGCCCATCATGCGTTCGGTCTGCTCGAGGAGCTGTTCTCCCTCTACACCGATGTCGTGACCACCGGCGCACCGCCCCCGATCACACCGCAGCCCGCGCCAGAATCGCTGGAGCTGTTGCTCGAACAGCGTGGCGTGACAAAGCAGCAGCGCTCCGGGCTGGAGAAGCTGTTCAAGGCGATGTTCGCCTACGACCTGCCGGCGCAGGAGAGGCCGCCGGCGATGCCGGATCCGGATGCGATCCAACCCATTCCGATCGCGCGGATCCGGTTCACCGAAGAGGAGACGGCGGAGCTGGTGGAGTTCGGGCTGGCCAATCAGCTCAGCCTCAACTCCGTCGTGGCGGCGGCGATTCTGCTGGCCGAGTGGGAAATGCGCGGCACCCCGCACATTCCGATTCCCTACATCTATCCGGTCGACCTGCGTTACCTGCTGTCACCCCCGGTGAGTCTCACCGGCAGCACGCTGCCGCTGGGCGTGGCCACCTATCTCGCCGAGATCAGGGCCGACACCGATCTGGTCGATCTGGCTCGCGGGATCGTCGAGTCCTTCCGGACCGACCTGTCGGACGGCGTGATCCAGCAATCGGCGATGCATTTCAACCTGCAGTATCAGGGCACCCCGGCCGGGCTCCCTCCGGTGGTGCTGTGCACCGACACCGGCACCATCCCCCCGCTGCGGGTTCCCGAAGAGATCGACCTCGAGGACTTTCAGAGCGAGCTCTACTTCCCCACCCGCGCGCCCGTCGACCTCTACAGCGTCGGAACCTTCGCCAACCGGCTGTTCATCGAACACCACGCACACCTGCCCGGGCGCGAAAAGACTTTGGAGGCAATCCATTCGCGGCTGTGCTCGCTGGTCGACGAGGACAGCTGGGTCATGGAGTGAACTGGCGCCGTCACGATGCCGCGACGGCGCCCTCCCCTTCGGCCACCAGCGTCTCGGTCAGGTGCAGGCTCAGCGAACGCGCGGAGTTGTAGGTCGCCACGACCTTGGGGGTGATCCGTATCCCCGTCTCGGCCTCGATGCGGGTCCGCAGCTCGAGGTTGCCCAGCGAGTCCAGGCCGTGATCGGCGAACGCGCGGTCGGGATCGATCGCGCGCCGCAGGATCAGCCCCGTCTGCTCGGTGATCAGGCGCCGCAGCCGGGCCGGCCATTCGTCGGGCGGCAGCGCCCGCAATTCTGCGCGCAGCGTGGCGCCCTCGCCGCCGTGCTGTTCCCCCGCGGCCTGGAAGGCCTCGGCGAAGGGGCTGCGCGCCACCAGCGCGGCCAGCCACGGCGCGCCCGTCGTCGGGACGTAACCGGTGTAGCCGCGGTCGTACCGGAGCAGCGTCTCGAACGCGCGCGCGCCCTCGTCCGGAGCAATCATGGTGGTGCGGCCCCCGGCCGCCAGGAAGGTCGCGCGGCCGATCTCGCCCCACGCCCCCCACGCGATCGTGGTGGCGGGCAGGCCCTGGCCGCGGCGCCAATGGGTGAACGCGTCCAGCCAGCTGGAGGCCGCGGCGTAGGCGCCCTGGCCCGCGGAGCCGAACAGCGCGGCCACCGACGAGAAGCAGCAGAACCAGTCCAGCGGCTGTCCCGTTGTCGCGTGATGTAAATTCCACACGCCGTTGACCTTTGGCGCCCAGTCCTTGTCGATCAGATCGTCGGTGATGTTGGCGAGCACGGCGTCCTCGACCACCGCGGCGGCATGCAGCACCCCGCGCAGCGCTAGTCCGGTGGCCGTGGCCGCGGCCACCACCCGGGCCGCGGTGTCTGACTCGGCGATGTTGCCGCTTTCCACGACGACATCGGTTCCGTTCGCGCGCAGCCGTTCGATTGCCTGGCGCGCCTTGGGAGTGGGATTGGAGCGGGCCGTCAGCACTATCCGCCCGCACCCGGCCTTGGCCATTTCGGAAGCCAGGAACAAGCCCAGGCCGCCCAGGCCGCCGGTGACGATGTAGGCGCCGTCGTCGCGGAACACCGGGGCCTGCTCCGGCGGCAGCACCGCGCGGGTCTGGCCGGTGCGCGGCACGGTGAGCACCAGCTTGCCGGTGTGCTCGGCGCCGCTCATCACGCGGATCGCCGTCGCCGCCTCCGATATCGGGTATTCGGTGCAATTCGGTTGCGGCAGATCACCGTCCGCGATCCGCTGGTAGACCGCCCGCAACAGCTGCTGCACCCGCCGCGGGTGCGTCTTGGTCAGCAGCGCCAAATCGACGGCGTAGAACGTGAGGTTGTGGCGGAAGGGATACAGGCCCAGCCGGGCGTCGTCGTAGATGTCGCGCTTGCCGATCTCCACGAACCGCCCACCGTAGGCGAGCAGGTTGAGCCCGGCGCGCTGGGCGGCACCGGTCAGCGAGTTGAGCACCAGGTCGACGCCGTACCCGTCGGTGTCGCGGCGGATCTCGTCGGCGAACGCCGTGCTGCGTGAGTCGTAGACATGCTCGATGCCCATGTCGCGCAGCATCTCCCGCCGTTCCGGGCTGCCCGCGGTGGCGTAGATCTCCGCCCCCACCATTCGCGCGATCGCTATCGCGGCCTGACCGACGCCGCCGGTGCCGGAGTGGATGAGCACCTTGTCTTCGGCCGAGATCCCCGCCAGTTCGTACAGCCCGTACCACGCGGTGCCGTAGGCCGTCGCCGCGGCTGCGGCCTGGCCGGCGGTCATCCCGGACGGCAGGGTGGTCACCAGTCGGGCGTCACACGTGACGAACGTGCCCCAGCTGCCGTTGGCGAAACCGGAGAAACCGCCGACCCGGTCGCCGACGCGGTGGTCGGTGACGTCCGCGCCGACGCGGGTGACGACGCCGCCCAGGTCGAATCCCAGCTGGTGCGGCTCGCCCTCCAGGTCGGGGTAACGGCCAAGCGCGGCAAGTACTTCGGCGAAGTTGACGCTGGACGCGTCGATCGCGACCTCCACCTCGCCCGGGCCGGGCGTCCTGCGGTCGACGGCGACGAATTCCAGCGTTTGCAGGTCACCGGGATGACGGACCGCCACGCGCATCCCCTCCGTCTCGTGGTTCACCGTGGTGACCCGGCGTTCGTCGGCGCCGAGGGGCGTGCAGCGCAGCCGCGCCGTGTGCCACTGCCCGCCGCGCCACGCGGTCTCGTCCTCGGCCGAGCCGCACAGCAATTCGTGGGCGGCACGTTCGACGTCCGCGTCGGCCTCGAGGTCGATCTGGGTGGTCCGCAGCTGCGGGTTCTCCGCGCCGACCACCCGCAGCAGGCCGCGCAGGCCGCCCTGGACCAGGTTCGGCGCGTCCCCGGGCCGCACGATCTGCGCCCGCCGCGTGATGACGTACAGGCGCGGCGGCGTCGCCGACATCTCCGGCAGGTCGCGGATCATGCGCACCACATGGCGGACCTGCTCGCGTCCGGCGAGCAGGCCCCGATCGTCCGGCTCCCCGGCCGGCGGCGGGCACACGATGACCACCCCCTCCAGGCCGCCACGCACCGCGGCGCCGAGCCGCTCAGCGTTGGGGCGGTGCTCGGCCTGCCGTGGCCAGCTCAGGAAATCTGTTTGTGCGCCAAGGGATTTCAGTGTATCCGCCAGGGTCGACGCGAGCGGGTCGGCCTCGGCGGTGTCGATCAGCAGCCAGGCGCCGACCGGCCGCTCGGGCACCGGCGGCAGCGTCCGCCGCTGCCAGTCGACGGTCAGCAGCCGCTCGGCCATCAGCTCGTCGGCGCCGCCACCCCGGCCGAGGCCCATGCGCAGGCCCTGCACCGCCAGCAGCACCATGCCGTCGGAATCCAGCAGATCGAGGTCGACGTCCACCGAGGACGCCGTCGCCGCGACGAGCCGGAGGTGGCAATAGCGGGCGCCGCGCGCCGGACCGTGGCGGCGCAGCCGCGCGACGCCCAACGGCAGCAGGCTGCCGTTGGCGGCCTCCTTGACGGCGGGGTGCGCCAGCACGGTCTGGAAGCAGGCGTCCAGCAGGGCGGGATGCACCCCGTAACTCCCCTGCTCCGCGCGGACCGCGCCGGGGAGCGCGACCTCGGCCACCACGCTGCGGCTCTTGCCTTCGGCGGTGCGCGTCGACACCAGACCGGCGAAGGCCGGACCGTACTCGACGCCGCGCTCGGCGAACGACTGTCGCAGCGCGGCACCGTCTTCCAGCTGCGGGTGGGTGGCCAGCAGGGCGGCGACGTCGCGTCGCTGCGGCTGCTCGTCGGCGACCGCGTGCAACACCGCCGCGGCGCTGCGGATCCGTTCCCCGTCGCGATCGGTCTCCACCACGAACTCGGCAACGCCCGCGTCCAGGATCGAAGCCACCGCGCTCACCGGCGTCTCGTCGTCCAGCAGCAGCATCTCCTCGAAGCGGACGTCGCGCACCTCCGCGTCCGGCCCCAGCACCGCCGCGGCGGCAGCCAGCGCCATCTCGCAGAAGCCCGCCCCCGGGAAAACCCCGACCCCGTTCACCCGATGGTCGGCCAGCCAGGGCAACGCCGCGGTGCCCACCCCGCCCTGCCACGCGTGGCGTTCCGGTTCCTCCGGCAGCCGCACGTGGGCACCCAACAGCGGATGCACGTCGAGCGTGAACTGCCCGCGCCCCGGCGCGCCCGCCCCGCCGGCGTCGACGAGCAGCCGCTGGTGGGTCCACGTCGGCAGCGGCGCGTCCACCAGCCGACCGCCCGGGTACAGCGCGGAGAAGTCGATGGCGGCGCCGGCGCTGAACAGATCCGCCAGGAAGCCCAACAGCCCGTGCGGCATCGGCTGCTCGCGGCGCATGGCCGGCAGCGCGGCGATGCCAACGTCGGAGGCGCCCGCGTTCTGTTCGACCGCCCGGGTCAGCAGCGGATGCGGCGACGGTTCACCGAAGACGCGATGGCCGTCGTCGAGGGCGGCCTGCACCGCGGCGGCGAACTTCACCGACTGGCGCAGGTTGTCCACCCAGTATCCGGCGTCGAACGCCGGCCGGGCGCGTGGATCGTCCAGCGTCGCAGAGTAATACGGCACTTCAGCCGCCGCCGGCGTCAGGTCGGCGAGTTGGGCGGCCAAGTCGGCGAGGATCGGATCGACCTGGGACGAGTGCGAGGCGACGTCCACGGCCACCTCGCGGGCCATCACCTCGCGGCCCTCCCACTCCGCGACCAGATCGCGCACCGCCTGCGTCGCCCCGCCGATCACGGTGGAGTTGGGCGACGCGACCACCGAGACCACCACGTCGCCGACGCCGCGGGCGGCCAGTTCGTCGCGCACCTGCTGGGCGGGCAGCTCCACCGAGGCCATCGCGCCCGCGCCGGCGATCCGGCACATCAACGCCGAGCGCCGGCAGATCACCCTGACCCCGTCGGGCAGCGACAGCGCGCCGGCCACCACGGCCGCCGCGATCTCGCCCATCGAGTGGCCGATCACCGCCCCCGGCCGCACACCGTAGGCGCGCATCGCGGTCGCCAGCGCCACCTGGAAGGCGAACAGTGTCGGCTGCACCCGGTCGATGCCGGTGACCGTCTCCGGCGCCGACATCGCCTCGGTCACCGAGAAACCCGACTCCGCCGCGATCAACGGCTCGGCCGCGGCGACGGCGGTGGCGAACGCCGGCTCCTTGGCCAGCAGCTCGGCGCCCATCGCGGCCCACTGCGAGCCCTGGCCGGAGAAGATCCACACCGGCCCGCGATCGTCATGACCGGCCGCCGGCGCGTAAGGGGTTTCGCCGTCGGCGATTTCGCGCAGCCCGGCGATCAGCCCGTCGATGCTGTCCGCCGTCACCGCGGTGCGCACGGTCCGGTGCGCGCGTCGCCGCGCCAGGGTGTAGGCCAGGTCGGCGGCGGACACGGTTTCCCGGTGGTCGCACACCCACTCGGCCAGCCGCCGCGCCGTGTGGCGCAGCTCGTCGGCGGAGGTGGACGACAGCGGGAACAGTAGCGACCGTGCGCTTTCCGCGCCGAACCCGTCGACGTCGGGGTCGGGCGCCTGTTCGAGGACGGCGTGCACGTTGGTGCCCGACATCCCGAACGACGTCACCCCGGCCCGCCGCGGGCCTTCGCCCTTGTCCGGCCACGGCGTAACCTCCTGCGGCACAAACAATCCCGTTTCGATGCGGGCAAGTTCGTCGGGCAGGCGGGTGAAGTGGGCCATCGGCGGCACCACACCGCTCCGCAGCCCGAGCACCGCCTTGACCAATCCGACCGCGCCCGCCGCTGCCTCGGTGTGCCCGACGTTGCTCTTGGCCGATCCGAGCGCGACACGATTGCCACCGGCTCCGTAAACCTCGGTGAGACTGGCGAATTCGAGCGGGTCGCCCTTCGGGGTTCCGGTGCCGTGGGCTTCGACCATGCCGACGGTGGCCGGGTCGACTCCGGCCGCGTCCAACGCCGCCCGGTACACCGCGGCCTGCGCATCGGCGGACGGCGTCGTGATCGTCTCGGAACGACCGTCCTGATTGACCGCCGTGCCGCGGACCACCGCCAGGATCCGGTCGCCGTCGCGCACCGCGTCGGGCAGGCGCTTGAGCAGCACCACCGCACACCCGTCGGAACGGACGAACCCGTCGGCCGCGACGTCGAACGTGTGGCAGCGTCCGGTGGGCGAAAGCATGCCCTGCGCGGACGCCGACGCCGACACCCGCGGATCCAGCACCAGCATGGCGCCGCCGGCCAGCGCGAGATCACTCTCGCCGGTGTTCAGGCTCGAGCACGCCAGGTGGACGGCGAGCAGGCCGGACGAGCACGAGGTGTCGAGCGTGATCGCCGGGCCCACCAGGCCCAACCCGTAGGCGATCCGGCCGGAGGCCATGCTGAACGGGGTGCAGGTGTAGCCGTAGGCGTCCTCCATCACACCCGCATCGCCGCTGATCAGCGTGTAGTCCTGCTGGCACATCCCCACGAACACCCCGGTCCGCGAGCCGCTCAACGACGGCGGCGCGATGCCCGCGTGCTCGATCGCCTCCCACGACGTCTCGAGCAGCAAGCGGTGCTGCGGATCGATCGCGGTCGCTTCGCGTTCGCCGAAGCCGAAGAAGGCCGCGTCGAAACCGCCGGCGTCGTCGATGAAGCCGCCCCAACGTGACACGGACCGGCCGTGCACCCCGCGCTCGGGGTCGTAGTGGTCCTCGACGTCCCACCGGTCGGGCGGGATCTCGGTCACCAGGTCGTCGCCCCGCAGCAACGCTTGCCAGAACGCGTCGGGCGAGTCGATCCCGCCCGGAAGCCGGCATCCCATTCCGATGACCGCAATGGGGGTGACCCGTGGTTCCATCGCCGCTCAACCTCGTCTCAGGCCAACCGGCGATGCTGCGAGTATCACCGGCATCAGTGCAATTGAGAGGGCGCAGCGCAGCGTCGCTCGCGCCCCCCAACCCGAGCGGGTTTCGACGCGGAACCCAACGAAGCGCCAAGCTTAGACGCTCGAAGCAATCGGGGTGGGTCGAATAGGGGATTTCGGCCGGTGCCGCCCCGTCGCGAGCCGGTGAACTGGTGTTTTCGGCCGCAGCCGGGGGCCGGTCGCCCGGTTGCGCAATACCCCCTTGGGGTATAGCGTGCATGGGAGTATCCGAGCCACGAAGCGGGGATCAAGTGACACACACGGCGCTGGGGGCGGTCGGGCACGCGTTGGCGGTTGCCGGGTCGATGACGTGGGAAATTCTGTGGGCGCTGATCCTGGGCTTCGCCCTGTCGGCGGTGGTGCAGGCGGTGGTACGGCGCTCGACCATCGTCTCGCTGTTGGGCGACGACCGGCCGCGCACGCTGGCCGTGGCCGCGGGGCTGGGTGCGGCCTCGTCGTCCTGCTCCTACGCCGCGGTCGCCTTGGCCCGCTCGCTGTTTCGCAAAGGCGCCAGCTTCACCGCCGCCATGGCCTTCGAGATCGGGTCGACCAACCTGGTCGTCGAGTTGGGCATCATCCTGGCCCTGCTGATGGGCTGGCAGTTCACCGCCGCGGAGTTCGTCGGCGGGCCGCTGATGATCGTGGTGCTGGCGGTGTTGTTCCGGTTGTTCGTGCGGTCACGCCTGATCGACGCCGCCCGCGCGCAGGCCGAGCGGGGCATCGCCGGATCGATGGAGGGCCACGCCGCCATGGACATGTCGATCCAGCGGCAGGGTTCGTTCTGGCGACGGCTCTTCTCCGGAGAGGGCTTCACCTCGGTTTCGCACGTGTTCGTGATGGAGTGGCTGGCGATCCTGCGGGATCTGGTTCTGGGCCTGTTGATCGCCGGCGCGATCGCGGCGTGGGTGCCCGCAGCGTTCTGGCGCGGCTTCTTTCTGGCCGACGACCCGGGCCTGTCGGCGCTATGGGGACCGATCGTGGGACCGGTCGTGGCGATCGTCTCCTTCGTCTGCTCGATCGGCAATGTGCCGCTGGCCGCGGTCCTGTGGAACGGCGGCATCAGCTTCGGCGGGGTCATCGCGTTCATCTACGCCGACCTGCTCATCCTGCCGATCCTGAACATCTACCGTAAGTACTACGGCACCAAGATGATGCTGACCCTGCTGGGCACGTTCTACGCCTCGATGGTGGCGGCCGGCTATCTGGTCGAATTGCTCTTCGGCGCAACCAAACTCATTCCCACCCAGCGGAACGCGACCGTCATGGAGGCGGCCATCTCGTGGAACTACACGACGTGGCTCAACATCGCCTTCCTGGCCGTCGCGGCGGTGCTGGCCATCCGGTTCGTCACCTCCGGCGGCATGCCCATGCTGCGGATGATGGGCGGTTCCCCCGATGCCGAGCATGAGCACGACTGCCACCACGACCACGGCCAGCAACCTCACTAGCCCGATTGCCCAGAACCGCATCCACCGGCGATGATGCTCCGAAGCGATCGGCAACGGTCGAGAAGGAGTGGCTGAAAGATGACGGACATGTCGGCCGATCACGGCCCCCGGCCCCGCGTCCTGCTCCTCTACTACACGTTCACCGGGCAGGTGCTCGCCGTGCTCGAAACCGCGGGTGAGGTGTTCAGCGAACGGGGGTGGGAGGTGCACCGCGCCGCGATCACCTTCACCGATCAACGGTATTCGCAGCGGTTCAGCGTCTTTCCGTTGCGGCACGCGGCGCTCGACCTCCTGAGCGTGCTGCCCGCCCAGCTGCGGCGGGCGACGGGTGAGATCGAAACCCCGGACGAGGTGCGAAACGCCGCCTACGACCTGATCTGCATCGGTTCCTCGACATGGTGGTTCACCATGAACATGCCGATGCGAACCTTCCTGAAGTCAGACGAGGCGCGAAAGCTGCTCGCCGGCAAGCCCTTCGCGGCGTTCGCCGTCTGCCGTCGCTATTGGCGCGGCAATTTCGCGGCGGTCCGCAGGCTGGGCGAGAAGCAGGGCGGTCGCTACCTGGGCGGGGTCCATTTCGAGTACCTGGGCGGCCAGATCGCCTCCGGACTCTCGCTGATGAGCTACCTGCGGTCGGGCCGATACCGGGATCGGTATTTCGGGTTGCGCATTCCGGCGACCAATATCCAGCCGCACCAGCTGGAGCAGACCCGGATCTTCGCCCGCTCGCTCGCCGATCGACTGGCCGCCCGCAGCGCGGCGTCCTGACTCAGTTCAGCCGGATGGTGTGCATGGACACCCCGGCGGCCGGCAGCCGCGCCAGCAGCGCATCGCCCATCGCCACCGCCGGGGTGAGCACTCCCGTCAGGTCGCTGAGTCGATCACGGTCGAGCGCCAGCGCAAGACCGCTCTCGCCGAGGAGGACTCCGGTCGCGTCGTACGCGTCGCGCTGCTGCGCGAAGGTGCCCAGGTAGCGGGCGCCGGAGGCCGTCGTCGTGTAGGTCTCGACCACGTAGTGGCCGCGCTCCCGCATCGCCTCGCCGGGCCCGGTGCCCGGCTTCGCGAGGGGCGCCAGCCACCGCCGCGGCACCCGCCTGAAGTGCCTGGTGCCGACCGCCCACCCGGCCGCCAGCGCGCCCGCGACGGCCGCGGAAGCGACCGGCGCCGCGAACGACCTGCCGAGGCTCATGGTCTCCGAGTAACGGAATCGCCTGCCGTAGGCCCAGTGCTGTAATGCGTTGCTGCGCCGAACTATTCGCGTGTTGTGGGGCCCCCAGACGAGCGGGCCCAGCCAGAAGCCGGCGAGCTCGGGCGCGATCCGGCCGCCCGCGCGCCACGGGAAGTCCCGTTGCCTGCCGAGATCGGGTTCGGCCCTTCGGTCTGTGGTCAGTGTGTACGGGTCGTTCATCAGGCGACGGGCTTGCGGGTCGCCGGACGCCGTGCGCATGGATTCGAATTCCGAGGCGACCGTGCCCCCGGAACCGCCGCCCTGGAAGAAGGAGCGAAACACGAAGGTGGTGTCGCAGAGTTCCCCGGCGCCGTCGCGGGCCGCCCGCCGATACAGCTGATAGACGTTGAGATCCGAAGGCATGGAGGCGAATCCGCACGAGACCACGATCCGCGCGCCGGTTTCGACGGCCTGCTGGTGGTATCGGTCGATGCTGTCGCGGACGAACATCACCTCCCCGGTGAGGTCGGCGTAGTCCGTCCCGGCCTTGACGCAGGCCGCCACCACCGGCAGTCCGTAATTGGTGTACGGACCGACCGTCGTCAGCACCACCCGGGCGCGGGCCGCCATGGCGTCCAGTGTCGACGGGTCCGACACGTCCGCCACGATCAGCGGCCAATCCCGTGCGGCCGGGCCGAGCGCGCCGCGGGTCGCCGCCAGCCGGTCCCGGGAGCGCCCGGCCAGCGCGACGCGGGCCGCACCGGCCGCGCCGGCCAGGTAGCGGGCCGTCAACCCGCCGGAAAATCCCGTGGCGCCGTACACGACGATGTCGAAGTCGCGCTCGGTTGGGCTCATCGCCGGATCTCCTCACCCGCTCCTCGGCGAAGAGCGGTTCAGCGACCGTATCTCGTCACCCGACGGGCGTGGGTCGCGTCCGGGAAAATCGGATCCGGTGTGAGCCGACGGGTCCCGGGACCCGCCTGGCGCAAGGCATTTCATCGCGTGCGTCCGAACCGTCCGGTGCGCCGGGGCCTTTCAGGAGCGGCCGGCGAGCTTTTCGCGCAGGCGGCGGTTGACCGGTTCGGGCAGTAGCTCCGACACGTCGCCCCCGAATGTCGCGACCTCCTTGGCCAACGACGACGAGACGAACGAATACCGTGGTGTCGTCGCGACGAAAAAGGTGTCCACCCCGGCGATGTGCTTGTTCATCTGCGCCATCTGCAGCTCGTATTCGAAGTCGGTGCCGGTGCGCAGGCCCTTCACGATCGCGGTCATCCCCCGCGACCTGACGAAGTCGACCACCAGACCCTGTCCGGCCTCGACGCGCAGGTTGGGCAGATGGGTGGTCGACTCGTTGATCATGGCGATCCGCTCGTCGAGGTCGAACATGCCCTTCTTCGCGGGGTTGGTCAGGATCGCCACCACCACCTCGTCGAACTGGGCCGAGGCGCGTTCGAAGACGTCGATGTGCCCCAACGTCACCGGGTCGAACGAGCCCGGGCATACCGCGCCACTCATGACGCGCGCCGGCGACGATGCAGAACAACGAGATGAGAAGGAGCGGCGCACATGACGAAAGACGCTACACGCCGGCCTCACGGCCGCTCGGCCATCTCCAACCGGGTGTCGCCGTACACACGTGGCGGCCGCACGGACCAGCCGGCCGGCCAGGTCAACGGCGTACCGCTGGCCGCGCGCTCCACCACCGCCACGGTTCCGGAGTGCGCCCAACCGTGGGCGACCAGGGCGGCCAACACGGCCTCCACCTCGGCGGCCGCCACGTCGTAGGGCGGGTCCGCCAGGACGAGGTCGACGGGGTTCGCGGCTCCGGCGGCCAGGACGGCGGCGACCGCGCCGCGGCGCACCGTCGCGCCCGCCAAACCCAGGGCGTCGATATTGCGCGCGATGACGGCCGCGCTGCGCTGATCGGACTCCACGAACAGAGCCGAGGCCGCCCCCCGCGACAGCGCCTCCAATCCCAATGCGCCCGAACCGGCGTAGAGATCCAGCACCGCCGCGTCCGTCAGGTCTTTTCGCGCGGTCAGGATGTTGAAGAGCGATTCACGCACCCGGTCGGTGGTCGGCCTGGTCCCGCGCGGCGGGACGGCGATGCGCCGGCCGCCGGCCACGCCGCCGATGATGCGGGTCACGTGCCCACGCCTACAGCAGCGTCGACCAGTAGTCCCAGAACCGCGCCATGATCAGCAGGAACACCGCGGTGAACCACAGCGCGACGATGGACCACCGCCACTGGTACAGCACCCAGCCCACACCGCGTCCGCGGCGCTGCAGCGCCGGGCGCCACACGATCGACGCGACGACGACCAGCAGCGTGACGGTGGCCGCCCAGACGACCATGCAGTACGGGCACAACGCGCCGATCGTGTAGAGGCTCTCGTAGATCAACCAGTGCACGAACGCCGCGCCGGCGAGCAGCCCGATCGTCAACCCGATCCAATACCATTGCGGCAACGACACTTTCGTCACCGCCAGCAGCCCGGTGACGACCACCACGGTGAAGGCCACCAGGCCGAGCAGCGGGTTGGGAAAACCCAGCACCGACGCCTGCGGGGTGACCATCACCGAGCCGCACGACAGGATCGGGTTGAAATTGCACGACGGCACATACGCCGGGTTGAGCAGGAGGTCGATCTTCTCCACGGTCAGCGTTGCGGAGGCGGCCAGGCCGATCACGCCGGCGATCAGCACCCACCACGCGCTGGCCGCCGGTACGCGCGCTTCCTGAGGCGATTCCGCTGTCAGGTCGGCGGTTTGGGTCGACACCGGGTGATCAGGCGGCCGGAGGGGCGGTGGCGCCGTCGATGCCCGGCACGTCGCCCACGATGCTCTTGATCTTGGCCACCAGAGCGTCCGGTGTGGACGGGTCGTAGTCGTCGCCGTTGATCTTGATGGTCGGCGTGGCGTTGATCTTCGCGGCCGACGCCTCGCCGGTGACCTTGGCGATGTACTTGCCGCTGTTGATGCAGTCGGGCACCTTGCCCACGACGCCGGCCTCGCGGGCGAGCTCGATCAGCCGGGCGTTGTCGGGGAAGCTGGTGCCGCGTTCGCTGGGCTGCAGGTCGGTGGTGTACAGCGCGGTGTGGAATCGGCGGAACGCGTCGATCGACTCGTCGGCCACGCACAGGGCCGCGGCCCCCGCCCGCGACGAGTAGTTCTGGTTCCTGGCGTTGTCCAGGATCGACACCATGGAGTAGTCGGCCGCGATGGCGCCGACGTCGATCAGCCTGGACACCGTCGGACCGAAGGTCCGCTCGAAGTTGCCGCAGGCCGGGCAAAGGAAGTCCTCGTAGAACGTCACCACGGCCTTGGGGTTGTTGGTCCCGGGCTGGGTGACCAGCTTGCTGGAGGTCACCCGCACGGTGTCGCCCGCGCCGATGGCGGCGGTCTTCTTGTGGTGCGTGACCACGATGTAGGAGACGAGCGCGACCAGGAAGATGACGACGACGGCGGTCCCGCCGATCTGCACGAGTCGGCCCGATTTACCGTCGGCCGCCTTCATGTCGAAGCGCGGTTTGGATTTGTCGGCCACAGTTGCGCGATCCTTCGGTAATCGGGTGGTCGTTCGTGGGCGCCTCTAGATTACCGGCGCCGACGGCGCAACAGATCAGACCCGGCTCAGGTGGGCCCGCAGAGCCGAGATCAACTCCGTGGTCGCGGCGGCGCTGCCGCCGCCGAGCTGGAACAAGTTGACGAAGCCGTGCGTCAGCGACCCCATGCACCGCAGATCGACCGCGGTCCCGGCCGCCCGCAGCGCCTCCGCGTAGCTCTCGCCCTCGTCGCGCAGCGGATCGAACCCGGCGACCGCGATCAGGGCCGGTGCCAGCCCGGCCAGCGAATCGGCCAGCAGCGGGGATACCCGGGGATCCGCCCGGTCGACGCCCGAGCCGCGCAGGTACTGGGACTCGAACCAGTCGATGTCGCGTTTGGTCAGCAGGAAGCGGCGGGCGAACAGGCCCAGGGAACGGGTCTGCGAGGTGAAATCGGTCCGCGGGTAGATCAGCCACTGCAACACCGGGGCGGGGGCACCCTCGTCGCGCGCCTGTTGGCAGACGACGGCCGCCAGGTTGCCGCCCGCGCTGTCCCCGCCGACCGCGACCCGGCCGGGCGCGGCGCCGAGTTCCTCGGCGTGGTCGTACGCCCATCTGAAAGCCGCGTAGGCGTCCTCGACTGCCGCCGGGGCCGGGTGCTCGGGGGCCAGCCGGTAGTCGATGGACAACACGTGGATGCCGGCGTCGCGGCACGTCAACCGGCACAGCGCGTCATAGGAGTCCAGGTCGCCGATCGACCACCCACCGCCGTGGTAGAAGACCAGCATCGGCGCGGAGGCGCCGTTGGCGGGACGGTAGTGCCGCGCCGGGATCTCACCCGCGGGTCCGGGCAGCGTCAGGTCACGGACGTCGACGTGGATCTGCGGCCCGGGAAGCTCCAGCAACATCTGCCGTAACTGAGCGCGGGACGCGGCCGCGTCGTCGTCGACCACCAGGCCGTCGATGCCGACGGCGCGCAGGCCGGAGAGCATCAGCTGAAGCGTGGCGTCCAGCGTGTTGCCGTCGATGGTCACCGAGCGGCCGCCGAACAGCGCGCGCTTGGCGGGGGTCGGGATCCACGGGATGACCTTGACACCGATCGTGGAGACGGCGCCCTGCATGCGACTGGTCAGGCGCATGGGCGCGTGTTTGACGCCGAGATGGAGGTCCGGCGCGGGCACGCTCTTGGTCATGGGCACTCCCTGTACATAACGTGGCGACGCTCGACGACGGACGATTTTTCGTTCCGCACCGTCTCGGACTCTTCCGGTGTTCGGCGGCCACCGAGCGGGTGCGGTCGGTGGCCGCGCTGCGCGTCCGGGTACCGGCTGGACGGGTGGCCCGCTCCGGTGAGCCGTGTGCCAACTCTACGTGGTGACGAATATCCCAAAAAGAAGACGGGGGTCCAGACCACCGCGGCCCGGCCCGGTGTCGCTGAGGTGGTATTTTCCAGCTCGGTAATATCGTGATCCCCAAGCCGGTAATCGCCTCACGGATTGCGAGCAGCTTCGACGTGTTCGATTTCGAACTCAGCGCCTGGAATTCAGCGCCGATGGAATGGCGTCGATCTCCTCGCTTGATGGCGCCCGGTTGGGCCCACGAAACTTCAATTCCACAGGCAGGTGAATGACATTGGCTGGCGAGTCGGGCGCTGCCGTGCCCTCGATAGCTCTTAATGACGAAAACACGATGCCGGTGCTGGGCTTGGGCGTCGCTGACCTGTCCGAGGACGAGACGGAACGGGCGGTCTCCGCGGCGCTGGAGATGGGCTGCCGCCTGGTCGACACCGCGTCGGCCTACGGCAACGAGGCCGCCGTCGGCCGTGCCATCGCGGCCTCCGGGATCCCCCGCGCCGAGCTGTTCGTCACCACCAAGCTGGCCGCCGCCGACCATGGGTTCCTGCGGGCCGAGGAGGCCTGCAAGGAAAGCCTGGAGCGGCTCGGCCTGGAGTACGTCGACCTGTACCTGATCCATTGGCCGGTGCCGTCGCGCGGTGAGTACGTGAACTCGTTCGGCGGGCTGATCCAGTGCCGCGGGAACGGGCTGGCGCGCTCGATCGGTGTCTCGAACTTCACGGAGCAGCACGTCACCGACATCATCGACCTGACCTTCGTCACCCCGGCGGTCAACCAGGTCGAGCTGCACCCGCTGCTGAACCAGGCCGACGTCCGCAAGACCAACGCGGAGCACAACGTTGTCACCCAGGCCTACACACCGCTGGCGCTCGGCAAGCTCACGGACAACCCGACGGTGACCTCGGTCGCCGGCGAGTACGGCAAGACGCCGGCTCAGGTGCTGCTCCGGTGGAACCTGCAGCTGGGCAACGCGGTGGTCTTCCGGTCCGCCAACCCCGAGCACATCGCCGGCAACCTCGACGTGTTCGACTTCGAGTTGGCCGCCGACCACATGGACGCGATCAACGGGCTCAACGACGGCACCCGGCTGCGCCCGGATCCCAACACCTTCGAGGGCGCCTGAGCTAACCCGCCGGGCAGGTGGCCGCCGCCTGGCGGAGCACACCGGTCGACGCCTGGTCCACCGGCAGCGCGTAGCCGCGCAGCACGGCGATGAACTGCATTGCGTACTGGCAGGCGAACGCCGCGTTCGGCGGCATCCACTGCGCCGGCGAGGCGTCGCCCTTGTCCTGATTGGCCTGCCCGTCGACGGCCAGCAGGTTGGCCGGATCGTTGGCGAACCGCAGCCGCTCCCCGTCCGGCCAGTTGTAGGCGCCCATGTCCCAGGCGTAGGCCAGCGGGACGATGTGATCGATCTGCACCGCCTCGCCGACCTTGGCGCCCCGCTGGAAGGCGATCGTCTTGTTGGTGTACGGGTCGTGCAGGGTGCCGGTGGCCACCGCGTCCGGACACCGCTTGGTCGACACATAGGTCTTGTCCACGAGGTCGCGGTTGAGGATGTCGTCGCGGGTGTCGCAGCCGTTGTGGCCCAGCGGGGCGTCGTTGTCGTCGTCCCACGCGTCGCCGAACGCCGCCCTGCGGTAGTCGTACCGGTGCGCCCGCAGCGGCAGCACCGCGATACCCGCGAGCACGTCGGCGCCCGGTTGCACGGTCGGAACGTCGGCGCGCGCGGCGTATTCGTCCGCGTGCCTGGCCGTCGAGGATCCGACCGTCTGGTAGGCCACCAGCAGGGCGAGCGCCGCGGCCGCGGACAACCACAGCAGCACTTTGCGGTTCACAAGCGCCGCTCCTCCTCATCGCTTCGCTCTGCATCGTCGCCGGCGGTCACGACTTGTCCAGGTATTCGATCCGGTCGGTGGTGACGAAAGGCGCTGCCAGCAAGGCCAATTCGGGGCTGCACGGATTTTCGTCGTAGCTTCGGACGCAGAAGTCCCGCGCGGCCTCGATGACGTCGCGGTGGTCGGCCAGCGAGAGCAGGCGCAGGTTGATCGCACGACCGGACTGATTGCGGCCCAAGACGTCTCCTTCCCGGCGTTCCTTGAGGTCGAGGTCGGCGAGCGCAAACCCGTCCTGGGTCGCGGCCACGGCCGAGAGCCGCCGGCCCGCGGGCGACCCCGGCGAGACCCAGGTGGCGAGCAGGCACAGACTCGGGTGCCGGCCGCGGCCGATGCGGCCGCGCAGCTGATGCAGCTGGCTGATGCCGAACCGGTCGGCATCCATCACCAGCATCACCGTGGCGTTGGGGACGTCCACGCCCACTTCGATCACCGTGGTGCACACCAGCACATCGGTCTCACCGGCGCGAAACGCCGCCATCGCGGCGTCCTTCTCCTCGGCGGACAGCCGGCCGTGCATCAGCCCGAGGCGCAGGTTCGCCAGCTCGCGTGCACGTAGCCGCGCGTAGAGTCCCTCGGCCGTCTCCGACGGTCTCGCGTCCTGCTCCTGCTTCTCCGGCTCGTCGGTCTCGTCGATCCGGGGCGCCACCACATAGGCCTGCCGGCCGGCGGCGACCTCCTCGGTGATGCGCCGCCAGGCGCGGTCGAGCCACGCGGGCTTGTCCCTGACGAAGATCACGTTGCTGGTGATCGGCTGGCGTCCGCGCGGAAGTTCGCGCAGCGTCGAGGTTTCCAGGTCGCCGTACACGGTCAATGCGACCGTGCGCGGTATCGGCGTCGCCGTCATCACCAGCAGGTGCGGGGTCACACCGGGACGGGCCTTGGCCCGCAACTGGTCTCGCTGTTCGACCCCGAATCGGTGTTGCTCGTCGACCACCACCATGCCCAGGTTGTGGAATTCCACCGCGTCCTGCAACAGCGCATGAGTGCCCACGACGATCCCGGCCTGGCCGCTCGCCACCTCGTCGCGGACTTGCTTCTTCTGCGCCGCGGTCATCGAGCCGGTGAGCAGGGCCACCCGCGTTGCGTTGTCCGCGCCACCGAGCTGGCCAGCCATCGCCAGCGGGCCCAGCACGTCATTGATGGACCTAAGATGTTGGGCCGCAAGGACTTCCGTCGGCGCCAGCAGCGCACACTGGTAACCGGCGTCCACCAGTTGCAGCATCGCCAGCACCGCGATGATCGTCTTGCCCGAGCCGACCTCGCCCTGCAGCAGGCGGTTCATCGGCCGGGTTGCCGAGAGTTCCCCGGCGAACACGTCGAGCACCTCGCGCTGCCCGGCGGTCAGTTCGAACGGCAAGCGCCCCAGCAGTTCCGCGGACAGGCCGTCGGGGCGCGGCGGCGCCGGGGGTCCCGATTCCGACAGCTCGCTGTGCCGCCGGGTGACCAGCGCCCACTGCAGCCCCACGGCCTCGTCGAACGTCAGCCGCTCCCGCGCCCGCCGCCGCGCCGAGGAGTCTTCGGCCAGGTGGATGTCGCGCAACGCGCGGTCCTCGGAGACCAGGCCGTGGCGGCTGCACAGGCCCGCGGGCAGCGGGTCGTCGACCGGGTCCAGGACGTCGAGTACCTGGCGCACGCACCTGAAGATGTCCCAGCTCTGCACCTTCGTGGTCGCCGGATAGATCGGGAAGAAGGCGCGCTCGAACGCCGCCATCTGCACCTCGCCGGTGGTGGCCTGGGAGGCGATCGCGATGTTCTTCAGCGAGCTGGTGCCACGGTTCTTGCCGTCCGGGGAATCGAGGATGAGGAAGGCCGGGTGCGTCAGTTGCATGACGTTCTTGAAGAACCCGACCTCCCCGGACAGCATCACCTTGGTGCCCTCGGTCAGGTCCTTCTTCAGATAGTTCGCGTTGAAGAACGTGGCGGTCACCTTGTTGCGGCCGGCGCCGAGGGTGATCCGGTGGCAGACCTTCTTCGGGGTCTTCTTCATCGGCCAGGTCTTGGTCTCGGTGATCGTGTCGACGATGGTGATGTGCTCGCCGGCCGGTGGGCGCTGGTCGTCGGCGTCCCACCGGGTCGCGCCCTCGGTGTAGCTGCGCGGGTAGTGGCGCAACAGATCGTCGACGGTGCGGATGCCCAACTCCTCGTCGAGCTGATCGGCGGCCTTGGCGCCCACCACGAAGTCCAGCCGGTCGGTCAGCGACGCCACGGCTACTCGACCCCGATCAACAGCGCGTCACCGCGGTGGCCGGTGCGGTAGGTGACCAGCTCGGTGCCCGGGTGGTGATCGTGCATGTGCTTTTGCAGGATGCCGCTCACGGCCGCGACGTCCTCTTCCGATTCGATGGCGGCGCCGACCAGCACCGTCACCAGGTCCCCGCCGGACGCCAGCAACAGATCCAGCAGGCCGATGGCCGCCCCGATCGCGTCGGCCGCAACGATCAGCACCTCGTCGCCCGCGATGCCCAGCCCGTCGCCGGGCTGGCAGCGGCCGGCCCAGGTCAACGCGCTTTCGGTCGCGATGCGCACGGACGCGTGCCGGGCGGCACCGGCGGCGCGGGCCATGGTGTAGCCGTCGTCCACCGCCTGCCGGCCGGTTTCGTGCACGGCCAGCGCTGCCAGCCCCTGCACCATCGACGCCGTCGGGATCGGCACGACGTCGATCCCCCAGCCGATCGCCGCGGTGCATCCGGCCACCAGCTCCTCGGCGGGCACGTATCCGTTGGGCAGCACCATCACCTGCGCGGCGCCGGTGTCGATGACCGCGCGCATCAGCTGGTGCGCGCTGATGTTCTCCTGGTCGCCGGCGGCCGGATGGCGCCGCAGCACGCACGCGCCCTCCCCACCGAACAGCTCGGCGGCACCCTCGCCGTCGACGACGGCCAGCACCGCCCGCTCCCGCGTCCAGCCGCCGACCGGCAGTCCGGCGGCGCCCGAGCTCAGCGCCGAAATCACGATGCGGCTCAGCCGCCCCGCCGCGAGCCCCGCCTCGACCGCGGCGCCGGCGTCGTCGGTATGCACATGGACCGAGTACGTGCGCTCGGCCGACGACGTCGCGGCCGCGATGCCCACGGAATCGCCCAGCTCCCCGAGCCGGTCCCGCAGCGCGTCCGCGGCGGCCGCATCGCAGCCGTCCAAGCGGTACATCACCTCGAATTGCGGCGCGGGGCGTTCGGCGGCGGCGTCCGGTTGCGGCGCCCGCGGTGATAGCTCGTACACGGTTCGGGCGGGCGCCTGACCGGTGACGGTGGTGCGCAGGGCGTCGAGCAGGACGAGCAGGCCCCGGCCGCCGGCGTCCACGGCGCCGGCGTCGGCGAGCACGTCGAGCTGTTCGGTCGTCTTCTCCAGCGCGACGACCGCGGCGTCGCCGGCGGCGATGATCGCCGGGGTGAGGCCGTCCCCGGCCTGGGCGCACTCCCCGACGGCGTCGGCCGCTGACCGCAGCACGGAGACGATGGTCCCCGGGATCTCCTCCCCGCCCATCGAGGCGATGACCAGGTCCACGCCGCGCCGCAACGACGCCCCCAGCAGGGCGGCATCGATGTGCGGCAGCTCACCGCCGGAATCGGCGGCCGCGACGGCGGTGACGTCGGCGATTCCGCGCAGAATCTGCGACAGGATCACCCCGGAATTTCCGCGCGCGCCGTTCAGGGCGCCGGCCGACATCGCGGCGGCGGCCCGGGCGACGCAGGCCGAGCCGCCCTCGGAATTCACGCCGGCGTTCGCCTCGGCCAGCGCCGAACGCATCGTGAACAGCATGTTGGCGCCGGTATCGGAGTCGGCGACCGGAAAGACGTTAAGCCGGTTGATCTCGTCGATGTGGGTGATGAGGTCACTGACGGCGGTGTGCGCCCAATCCCGTAGGGCGATCGCGTCGAGCAGACGTTCCGACGTTCCCAGTGTCAGCCACCTCCTCCACAACCCGCCCCCCGGTGGGCGCCAGCGTAGCCCGGCGACTCGGGCGACGGCCGCCCGTGACCACCACCCCGCGGGCGGGTCGATCCGACCCATTGAGCCTAGCCAGACGGGGCGACAGTGGTGGCGATCGTTTTGGTGGTTGCCACCGGAGTCGGTATCCTGGTTGGGCCCGGGTCAGCCGGGCTTTCCCGGCCCCGTGTCAGACCGCCGAGCCGGACCCCCGAGATTTGAGGAGCTTGAACAATGGCCGCTGTGTGCGACATCTGCGGGAAAGGCCCCGGCTTCGGCAAGTCGGTGTCGCACTCCCACCGCCGCACCAGCCGCCGGTGGGACCCCAACGTCCAGACCGTGCACGTTGTCACCCGCCCGGGCGGCAACAAGCAGCGCCTCAACGCCTGCACGTCGTGCATCAAGGCCGGCAAGGTCGTTCGGGGCTAGCCCGTTCGCGGCTACATCACCACGTGCCCGGCGTCGACCGGTATCGACACGCCCGTCACGTAGCGGGCGCGGGGACCGACCAGCCACAGCACCGCTTCGGTCACGTCCTGCGCTTCGACCAGCGGCACGTCGGGCAGCAACATCTGCGAGACGGCCGGGTTCGGGTTCTCCAGCATCCGGTTGACGACGAAGTCATTGAGGATCATCGGGGTCATGACGCCGCTCGGGTGCACCGAGTTGACCCGGATCTTGTGTGGCGCGTAGGCATTGGCCGCCGACCGCATCAACCCCACCACCCCGTGCTTGGACGCCGCGTAGGCGAACATCGCCGCACTGCCGTCGCCGCCCCGGCCTGTCAGCCCCTGCGACGAGCTGACCAGCACGATCGACCCGCCCTGCCCCTTGCGGATGATCGACGGCACCGTCGCCAGCAGCGTGTGCCACACGCCCTTGAGGTTGGTGTCGACGATCGTGTTGAACACCGGTTCCGAGTGGGCTTCGCGGTCACCGATGGCGACCACCCCGGCGTTGGCGACGACGATGTCCACCTCCCCGACGTCGTCGATAGCGCTTTGCACCGCGGCCTCCAATTGCGCCAGGTCGCGGACGTCGGCGACGACCGGCGCCACCCGGCGGCCCGCGGCCTCGACCAGCCGGGCGGTCTCGTCGAGGTCCGATTTGGTGCCCAGCGGGTAGGGAATCGCGTCGATGTCGGTGCAGATGTCCACGGCGATGATGTCGGCGCCCTGCTCGGCGAAGGCCACCGCGTGGCTGCGGCCCTGGCCGCGCGCCGCACCGGTGATGACGGCGACCTTGTTGTCGAGTTCGCCCATGGCTACACCTCCAACTTCGTGCCGGTCTCTTGCTCGGCGAAGGCCACCAGGCGGGCGGCCGCGTCGTAATCGCACGCCACCGGCGACCGGCCGATCAGCACCGGGCCGCCGCGCAGCCCGAATCTCCCGGTGACCCCGACGTAGCTGCCGGGCGGCAACGGTTCGCTGATGCAGTACAGCGTGGGGGCCGCGCCCTCGTCGATGTCGTTGGCCAGCCGGTCGGCCACCACCTTGACCACCTTGTGGGCGGCCGCCATCAGCGGCGAGTCGCCCAGCTGCGACAGGTTCGACGCCACCCAGCCCGGATGGGTGAGCTGGGTGACCACCGGCGACCCCGCCGCACGCAGCCTGCGGTCCAGCTCGAGGCCCCAGAGCATGACCGTGAGCTTGGACTGCGCGTAGGCGCCCAGCCGGGTCCATTTGTGCCGGCGCAGGTGCAGGTCGTCCAGGTGCAGCGTCGCCGACCGGTGCGCGTCGGAGCCGACGTTGATGATCTGCGAGCGCACCCTGGGCAGGAGCAGGTTGGTCAGGGCGAACGGGCCGAGCAGGTTGGTGGCCAGCGTCTTCTCGAATCCGTCGACCGTTTCGGTGCGGCGTTCGGTCAGGGCGCCGGCGTTGTTGATCAGGATGTCGACGTCGTCGTCGATCGAACTGGCGAAGGCGCGCACCGAGGCCTGGTCGGCGAGGTCGACCCTGGCCACCGCGGTCGAGCCGCCCATCGCAGAGATTTCAGTGGCGCGTTGCTCGCCCAGCTCGGTGTTGCGCACCGCCATGATCACGTGGGCGCCGGCTTTGGCCAAGGCGCGGGCGGTCCCGAGCCCGACGCCGTTGGTGGCTCCGGTCACGACGATTCGTTTGCCGGTCAGGTTGCCGAGCCGGCTCGGCGTCCAAGGTAGGGTCACGGCGATCAAGAGTAATGGTCGGTTCTATGTAAATTGGACCGGTTCTGCCACCATTGTTCGCGGAAGCGGAGGACATGGGTTCGACGGGTGGTCCACATGAGTGACAGCGCAACAGAAATCACCAACCTGATCTACACCTACGCCGAGCTTCTCGACGGTGGCGACCTGGACGGGGTCGCCCGGCTCTTCGAGCACGGCCGCATCTGCGGCGTGGAGGACGGGCCGCCGGAGACGGTGTTCGCCGGCGCCGCCCGGGTGCGCGAGATGTATGAGATGGCCACGCGCATCTACGAAGACGGCACCCCCAAGACCAAACACAACACCACCAACGTGCAGCTGCACATCGACGAGGCGGCGGGAACCGCCCGCAGCACGTCCTACTACTGCGTCACCCAGGCCACTGCCGAACTGCCGCTGCAGGTGATCGTGACGGGGCACTACAAGGACACGTTCAAGAGGGTGGACGGCGCCTGGCGGTTCGACAGCCGCACCATGTTCGTCGACCAGGTCGGCGACGTCAGCCGGCATTTGAAGTTCTGAGCGCGTGGACGCCCCGTTCGACCGTGCTTTCGACCCAGCCTCGGTCATGGCCGACGCCCAGCGCAAGGAGGCGCTCACCGACTGGGGCCCGGGCGAATTCGAAGGCCCGCTGCGGGTGTTGCTCGACGACTACGGGGCCGCCGATCTGAACCCGATCGGCGTGCACATCCTGCGCTCGGGCATCGTGCACAGCCTGCGCATGCGACTGCGCGCCCAGGAGTGGATGCGCCGTCACCCGGAGATCCTCGGCGAGCGCGTCGCCCCGCCGATCGTCGTCGTCGGGATGATGCGGAGCGGCACCACGCTGCTGCAGCGCCTGCTGGCCGCCGACCCGCGCTTCGTCTGCGCCTACGGCTGGGAGGTCGTCGAGGTCGCGCCCCGGCTGGACTATGAATTCACCGGGGTCGATCCGCGGATCGCGATCAGCGAAGGGCGCGAGGCGAAGTCGCGCGAGCTGGCGCCGGAACTGTTCGCCATCCATCCGATGTACGCGCGGGAGGCCGAGGAGGAGATCGTCTTCCTGGCCGACGCGTTCCTGTCCCATGTCCCCGAATCCGGTGCGCACCTACCCCGTTACCGATCCTGGCTCGACGCGCAGGACTTCACCCCCGCCTACGAGTATCTGCACCGCATGCTGCAGTTCGTGCAGTGGCAGAAGCGCCGGCGCGGGCTCGACGGCCGGCGTTGGGTGCTCAAATCGCCGGCCCACCTTGGCTATTTGGATTCACTGCGTGCGCAGTTCCCCGGTCTGCACATCGTGCACATGCATCGCGATCCGCGAACCACGATCGCTTCGGGGGCCAGCCTGAACGCCACCCTGCACGCGATGCACGCCGACGCCGTCGATGCGCACCGGGTCGGCGCGCAATGGCTGGAGCGGATGGGCTGGGCCAACGATCGGGCGATGGCTTCCCGCGACGGCTGGTCCGATGACGGTGACCGCGTCACCGACATCGGCTTCGACGACGCGGTCGCCGACCCGATTGGCCAGGTGGCACGCGTCTACGAAGCCGTCGGGATTCCGCTCACGGCCGAGGCCGAGGACGCGATGCGGCGCTGGCTCGACGGGCGTCCCCGCGAGGCGGCGCGGCCGCCCTATGGCTTACCGGACTACGGCCTGCGCCCAGAGCAGGTCGACGAGCGATTCACGTTGTATAACAAGCGCTTTGGGCAATATATCGGAGGAGCAGCGCATGCCTGATGACCCCGTCGCGACAGCCTCGCAGCACGAACAGGAGTTGGCCGCACTCGAGCTGATCGAGCACCCGGTCGTGAAGGCCGCCTATCGATCGGTGGCCGAGACCTGGCTGGGCCGGGCCAAGGCGTCGCAGGCGATGCGGGAGCGGTTCGACGACGCGTTCGCCGAGGTGATGTTCTCGGCGGCGGTGTGGTCGTCCAACCAGGACAAGCTGCGGCCCAAGGTCAGCTGCATCACCCGGCTGGCGCACCCCGTCGACGGCCGGCGCATCCCCGGATCACGCTGGGGCATCGACAATCCCGACAGCGTGTACCGGGTGATCCCGATCTCCGGCGACGAGCGCTACGAAATCCGCGGCCGGGTGGGCGAGCACCGGATGACCGAGAACTATTTCACGCTGTGGGACGCGCGCATGGGCACCGTCGACGTGCTCAACGGCCGCACCATGCGGGTCGATTCCGACGGCAGCTTCACCATCACCGTGGACTCCGACCCCGCGGGCGGGCGGCCCAACCACGTGCAAACCACCCCCGAGGCGCACGAGTTCTACATCCGCGACGTGCTGCTGGACTGGGGCCGGGACGACCCCAATCACCTCGAGGTGCAACGCCTTGGCGGGCCGCCGGCCGCACCGGCGCGCACGCTCGACGAGCAGGCCGAGGCCACCGCGGCGATGATGGAGTACTTCGCCAACTTCACCGGCAAGCTCAGCCATGGCGTGTACAAGATGCCAGCCAACCATTTCAACCTGGCCTGGTCGGCCGACAAGGTCGGCGCGATGCGCAACCAGGTCTACGTCATGGGTCGCTTCGACCTCGCACCCGACGAGGCGTTCGTGGTGGACCTCAACGACGGTGGGGCCGAATACTTCACGGTGCCGCTCAGCAACATCTGGGGCACGACGCTGGACATCCTCGACCGCGCCGGCAGCCTCAACAAGGCGCAATCGCTGGCCAACGAGGACGGCAGCTACACCTACGTGATCGCACCGACCGACCCCGGAGTGGCCAACTGGATCGACTCCGACGGCCTGCTCGAGGGCATTCTGACCTTGCGCATGGCCGAATTCGGTGAGACGGGTCCCCGCGAAGACCTCGGCGCACGCGGCCGGGTGGTCAAGCTGGACCGGCTCGACGCCGAGGTGCCACAACTGCCATCGGTGAGCCCGCAGGAGCGTGCGGCGCAACTCGCCGACCGGCGCACCGCGTATCTGCGGCGCCTGCCGGAAGGGTCGGCCTGAGATGGCGCGCTGGCTGATCACCGGATGCTCGACCGGCTTCGGTCGCGAAATCGCCCGGGCCGCTTTGGAAGCGGGCCACAGCGCGGTGGTGACCGCGCGCCGCGCCGACTCGGTGCGCGACTTCGCCGACGAGTTCGGTGACCGGGCGAGGGCCGTCACGCTCGACGTGACGGACCCCGAGCAGATCGCGGCGGCGGTGTCGGCGGCCGACACGGCGTTCGGCGGCATCGACGTCCTGGTCAACAACGCCGGCCACGGCTACCTGTCCGCCGTCGAGGAGGGCGAGGACGCCGAGGTTCGACAGCTGTTCGAGGTCAACTACTTCGGCGCGGTCAACATGATCAAGGCGGTGCTGCCGGCGATGCGCGCCCGTCGCTCCGGGCACATCATCAACATGTCCTCGATGACCGGCCTGGTCGCCAATCCACCGAACGCCTATTACTCGTCGACGAAGTTCGCGCTGGAGGCGATCACCGAGGCGCTCGCCACCGAGGTGCGGCCGCTGGGGATCAAGGTGACCGCCGTCGAGCCGGGCGCCTTCCGCACCGACTGGGCGACGCGATCGATGAAGGAGTCGGGTACCCCGATCGCCGATTACGTCGACGTGGCGGCGCGCAAGGACCTGATCAAGCAGTTCGCCGATCATCTTCCCGGTGATCCGAGGAAGGTTGCCGAGGCCGTGTTGATGGTGACCACGCTCGACGAGCCGCCGCTGCGGCTGCTGCTGGGCCGTGACGTGCTCAAGGCCATGCGCGACAAGCTCGCCGCGCTGTCATCGTCGATCGAAGAGTGGAAATCCGTCACCAAGGACGTGAACTTCGCGGATTAGCGGCGACTTTGGGTGTCACCAGGGGTCCTCACTCGTCGAGGAACACGGCGTGCTCGTCCACCGCGTCGCGCCCGATGCGCAACCTGTTGGCGGGGAAATCGGGGTCAGAGTAGCCGATGGACAGGCCGCACAGGATGTTCAGCTCCGGCGGAATGTTCAGCTGCTCGCGCACCACGTCGGGGTACCCGGCGATCGCCACCTGCACGCAGCTTCCCAACCCGCGCGCGGTCAGGGCGAGCAGCAAGGTCTGCAGGAACATACCCACTCCCATGCTGTCGGCGTAGCCGAGGTCGCGATGCATGCACACGATGGCACCCAGCGGGGCGCGGAAGAACTCCCAGTTGCGCAACACGGCGATACGCCGCGCCTCGCTGTCGTGGCGGGCGATGCCCATCGAGCCGTACACGTGTGCGCCGGTGTCGCTGCGGAAATGGGCGAACTCGGCAGGCAGCTGCGGTACCCGGGGCGGTTCGGCGCGGGCCTTTTCCAGCATCGCGGTCACCACCCGGTCGCGGGCGGCGCCGGCGACGAAAACCAGGTGCCATGGCTGCACATTGGAGTTCGACGGCGCGCGCATGGCCAGCTCCAGCGATTCCCGCACCAGGTGGCGCGGCACCGGGTCGGGCAGGAACAGCCGCGTCGAATGCCGCTCCCGGATGGTGTCTTCCAAGTCGTACATAGCTTCATGGTCTCAGGCCCGCGGCGATCGTGAGCGCGGCGATCGTGAGCGCGGCGAAGCCGGGCGAAACGGGTCGTTACGTCAAACGGGGTCGTCGTCGTCGGTGTCGCGGAGGAAGCGTTCGGGGTGGTGGTAGGTGTTGGTGCGGGGTTGGCCGTGGTCGAGGTGGGGT
>NZ_LZIX01000247.1:0-24897 GCF_001666955.1 Mycobacterium sp. E735
ACCGGCGCCCACAATGGAGTCATGACGAACTGCCCGCGCCCGGCCGCCGGCCACTTCAGCGTCGGCACGCCGCGGATTCTGGTGGTCGAGGACTCCGAGACGATCCGGGAGATGGTCAGCGAAGCGCTGACCGACATCGGCTATCACACCGCGGGTCGTTGTGACGGTGACGGTTTGGAGGAGGTGCTCGACGGGCTGCGGCCGGACCTGGTGGTGCTCGACGTCATGCTGCCGGGACGCGATGGATTCGACCTGATCGACGTCATCCGCGGCGTGCCGACGCTGAAGTGGCCGGCGGCCGGGCGCGGGCAGTTCGTCATGACTCCATTGTGGGCGCCGGTGCTGAAACCAACCTGAAGCCGCCGCGGTGCCCCTTCCGTCCCGGCAGTCCCAGATTTATCAGGAACGCCGGGATGTGACCAGGTGCCCGCCTCTGAGCGACAATCCGCCCCCGGCAGGGCCCTTTCGCGTTTGTCGCTGCGAGGCGGGCACAACGCCGCTGCCCTTCGCTGGTGACAGGAGTGGCGGACGGGGCCGCAGTTTCTTCAGGTCCACTTCAGATGCGGCCCCTACCGTCCGAAGCCATGACCACAAACGAGGACATCGACACCAATCCGCCGCCGCCCCGGCAACCACGTGAACCCCGCCGCTACGCCACCGGTGTCGTGGTCGGCGCCGGGGTGGCGGGCGCGCTGATCGGCGCGGTCGGCACCATCGCGGCCATCGCCTTCGCCTGGATCATCAGCGCGGGCCCGCCCGGCCCGCCGCCGCTGCCGGGTCCGCCGCCGATGATGGGACTGCATCAGGGTCCACCGCCGCCGCCGATGGGTGGGCCCATGCCCGGGGGTTTCGGGTTCGCGCCGCCACCCGCGCCGCCCGGGCCGCCGCGAGGCTTGGTCCCGCCGCCGGGCGAGGCCTTCCCGCCACCGCCGCCGCCCTCCGCTGCCCCGCACAGCTGACCGGCCTGCCGCCGTCGCGATCCGGCGAATCGTGGCGGCGGCAGCCGTCTCGCCAGTAGCGTCTGAAGTCACCGACATCCGACGACCGTGGGGAGCCGCATGACCTCGGACAGCATCGGAACCCGCCGCTTTCCCGCCGGCGTCGCCATCGTCGCCGGGCTGGCCGGCCTGGTACTCGGCGTCCTCGCCACCCTCGCGATCACCGGGTTGGTGTGGACGGTCCGGGTTCAGCTTCCCCCGCCGCCATACCCGCCGCCGCTGTCGTCACAGTCGGCGGGCGGAGGGTGCATCTACACCTCACCGCCATTGCCGACGTCCGCGCCGGCCGTCGTCCCCGCGCCGCCGTTGCCGCCGGCGCCCCACGCGTAGCGGTGCCCTCACTTTCCGAGCTCGCCGGACGCCTGCTTCGGTCGCGCCGACTGGTGCGCGCGCCGATCTGGCTCTTCAAGGCCCGCGCGGGCGCGCTGTTCGGCTCCCGCATGCTGATGCTCGAACACACCGGTCGCACCTCGGGCGCGCGGCGCTACGCCGTCCTCGAAGTCGTCGACCACCCCGCCCCGGGCTCCTACGTGGTGGCCTCCGGCTTCGGCCGAAAAGCTCAGTGGTTCCGCAACATTGAAGCCAATCCGCGGGTGCGGGTCTACACCGGCAGTCGTGCCCCAAGACGAGCCACGGCACGCGTGATGGCCCAGGACGAGGTGGACCGCGCCCTGGCCGCCTACCGCAGCCGTCACCCGAAAGCGTGGGAGCGGATGCGGCCCGTGCTGGAGGACACGCTCGGCGCGTCGATCACCGACACCGGCGCCCCGCTGCCGTTGGTCGAGCTGCGCCTCGACTAGGCGCGGTCGGGACCCTTCGCCGTCATCACGGCGAAGGTCACCAGGAACGCCGCCGCCGGAAGCGCGTTGGCGACCTTGTCCCGGACCCGGATGTGCGCGCCGAGCGCCAAGACGAAATAGAGCGTCAACATCGCGGTGGTCAGCCTCGCCAGCGCGGGGAAACGGGTGACCGACAGCAAGCCCACCGCGGCGGCCGCCTTCACCACCGGCAGCACGGGCCGAACGTTTTCCGGCAGCCCGACGTCATCCAGAACCTTTTTGATCGGGGCCACCTGGACGCCGCACAACACCGCGTCGACTGCATGGAACGCGCCTAGCGCGACGTACGTCTTCGGCGACGTGAAAACGCTCATGGAGCAATCCTATTGGGTCAATTGCGGCGGTGCCCCCGGCATAGTGCCATCCACCGGCTGGCGGGCGCTCGCCTCGGCCTTGGCCACCGCCTGCGCGATCGCGGGATCGGTTTCGGTGGAGAACCAGTCGGCGACGTCGGCGTCATCGTCGGCGCTGTGCTTGGGTGCGTCCTCGACCGGTGACGGCTGGAATCTGAACACGCCGTCCTCGCCGGGGGTACCCAGGAGTTTGGTGAATCCCTGCAACGCCGCGCTGAAGTCGCTGGGCACCACCCAGACCTTGTTGGCGTCACCGCGCGCCATCTCCGGCAGCGTCTGCAGGTACTGGTAGGCCAGCATCTCCGGGGTGGGCCTGCCGGCCTTGATCGCGGCGAAGGTCTTCTCGATGGCCTTGGCCTGCCCCTGCGCCCGCAGGTAAGCCGCGGCGCGCTCACCCTGGGCCCGCAGCATCCGGGACTGCCGGTCGGCCTCGGCCGCCAGGATCGCGGCCTGTTTGGCGCCCTCAGCCGCCAGGATCTGCGCCTGCTTGGCGCCCTCGGCCTGTGTGATCGCGGCCTGCCGGTTCCCTTCGGCGGTCAGGATCATCGCCCGCTTCTCACGGTCGGCCTTCATCTGCTTTTCCATCGAGGCCTGGATCGACGGCGGCGGGTCGATGCTGCGCAGCTCGACCCGCGCGACCCGCAGGCCCCAGCGGCCGGTCGCCTCGTCGAGGACGCCGCGCAGCTGGCCGTTGATCATGTCGCGGGAGGTAAGCGTCTGCTCGAGCGTCATCCCGCCGACCACGTTGCGCAGGGTGGTGGTGGTGAGCTGCTCGACGCCGACGATGTAGTTGCTGATCTCGTAGACGGCGGCCTGCGGGACGGTGACCTGGAAGTAGACCACGGTGTCGATGTTCAGCGTCAGGTTGTCCTCGGTGATGACCGGCTGCGGCGGGAACGACACCACCCGCTCACGCAGGTCCACCCGGGCGCGCACCCGGTCGATGAACGGGACCAACAGCGTCAGCTGACCGCTGACCGTCCGGCTATATCGCCCCAGCCGCTCGATCACCGCGGCCTCGGCCTGCGGTATCAGGGCGACCGACTTGGCCACCACGATTATGGCGAATATCACCAGGACGGCTAACAACACCAAACCAGCAACCGCACCTTGCACGGGAGTTCCTCTCTCTCACAGCGTCTCTCGCATCCGTTATGGATTGCTCCTGAAGACGACCGCCGTGGCGCCATCGATCTGCAGGACGGTCACCGACTCCCCCGGTTCGTAGACATCGCCCTCGTTGAGCGGACGCGCCGTCCACACCTCGCCGTCGAGCTTCACCTGACCCTCGTCGCGGCCGATCCGCTCGAGCACCAGCGCCTTCTTGCCCTCCAGCGCCTCGATACCCAGCCGCGGCGCGTGCGCCGGTGTCAGCCGCCGCCGCAGCGCAGGGCGCACCAGCACCAACAGCAGGACGGAGACGATGAGGAACACCGTGCCGTTCGCCCAGCCGGGCCAGTCCGTCAGCCAACTTGTGATTGCCGCCGCCAGCGCCCCGCCGCCGAGCATCACCAAAAACATATGGCCGGTGAGCGCCTCCGCACCGGCAAGCACCAGCGCGAATATTAGCCAAAGCACCGCAGCGTGCATGCGGTCAGAATACGCGTGATCCGCCTTTGCCGGGCAAAACAACTACACTGCGGAATCGTGTGGTGTCCCAGTGTCTCGCTGTCCCTGTGGGCCAATGCCTGGCTCGCGGGCAAGGCCGCGCCCGACGACGTGTTGGACGCGTTATCGGTATGGGCTCCAAAGCAATCGGTCACCGCGTATGATGCGGTCGCCGCCGGCCACACCGGGCTGCCGTGGCCGGATGTGAACGACGCCGGGACGGTGACGCTGCTGCAGACGCTGCGCGCCGCGGTCGGCCGATCGACACCCTCCGCGGACGGCGCGGGGCGGCTGCTCGGAACCATCAATGTGCTTTTGCCCGTGCCCGGCGATGTGCGCGGGCTTGCCCCGGGGACGCAGTTCGAGCGCGACGCCCTGGCCGCCGGCGAAGCGATCATCGTCGCCAATCCCAACGATTCCGCCACCGCCGTCGGGCTGGTCCCCGAGTTCTCCTACGACGAAGACGCGGCGGACTTCCCGGAATTGTGCGCGCTGTCCTGGACCGTGTACTCGCTGCCCGGTGCGCCGGTGCTCGACCACCACGAGCTCGGGGACGCCGAATACACGCTGCGGTCCGCGGTCCGATCGGCCGCCGACGCGCTCGGCGCGATCGGCCTCGGATCGGCCGCGGCCGACGTCGAGGATCCGCGCGGACTCGTCGAGCAGTTGCTGGAATCCGCACGGCAACACCGGATTCCCGACCATGCGCCGTCCCGCGCGTTGCGGGTGCTGGAGAACGCCGCCCACGTCGACGCCATCATCGCGGTCAGCGCCGGACTGAGCCGCTCCCCCGACTCGCCGGATCGGTTCACCGCGCCGGTGGTCGCCGTTCCGGAACCGTTCGGCACGCAATCGTCTTCGGAGGCACGCATCGCCAGTGACGCGCTGCGGCCGTTGACCGCCGTCGTGCGGTCGGCGCGAATGGCCGCCGTCACCGCGATCCTGCACTCCGCGTGGGCTGACTAGCCGGCTTCGGCCGCGGCGCAGTGCGGCGGACGGCACGGCGCGCCGTCGACGCTGGCGAGACAACCGGGCACCGGGTCGGGGCCGGTCACCCTGGTGGGGGCGCGGCCGGTGCGCAGCTCGTCGATCAAATCGGCTGCGAGCCGGGCGAATCGGCGATCTGCGTTGGGTGTGGCGGCCCGGGCGAACGCCAGACCCGCCGCCTCGGCCTGGGATCGCAATTCCTCGTCGAGATCCCACACCACCTCGATGTGGTCGGCGACGAACCCGATCGGGCAGACGACGACGGCCGTCGTGCCCGAGGCGGCCAGCGCCGCGAGATGGTCCTCGACGCTGGGCTCCAGCCACGGCACCTGCGGCGGCCCGGACCGCGATTGCCACGCGAGATCGAAGTCGGCGTAGCCGGCCGCGGCGGCGACCAGCCTTGCGGCGTAGTCGACTTGGCGACTGTAGAGCCTGGGGCCGAGGCGCTGGTCGGCGGCCACCGGCACCGAATGCGCGGTGAACACCAGGCGGGCGCCCTCGGGCACCGTCCGCGCGGCGGCCCCGACGGTGCCGGCGAACATCTCGACGAACAGCGGGTGGTCGAAGTACGGGCGCAGCTTGACCAGCTCGGGCGCGTCCGGCCCGGCGGCCCGCCGCGCCCGGGCGATGTCCTCGGTGTACTGCGTGCAGCTGGAGTAGCCGCTCCACGCCGACGTGGTGAACACCGCGCCACGGCGAACCCCGTTGTCCCGCATGGCCGCAACGGTTTCTTCGACGTAGGGTTCCCAGTTGCGGTTGCCGAAGTAAATCGGCAGGTCCAGTTCCGCCCGCAGCTCGCCGATCAGGGCGCGGTTGATGCCGTTGATCGGTGACACCCCGCCGAAATGCAGGTAGTGCTCGGCGACGTCGTCCAGGCGTTCGGGCGGCACGTTGCGGCCACGGGTGACGTTTTCCAGGAACGGCCGCACCTGCTCGGGGCCCTCCGGCCCGCCGAAGGACAGCAGCAGGACGGCGTCGAATTCCATTGGCGCTTAAAGCAGTTGGGTGCTGGCGCCGCCGTCGGCGAAGATGATGGTGCCGGTGGTGGCCGGCAGCCAGTCCGAAAGCAGGGCGCACACCGTCTTCGCCACGGGCGTGGGGTCCTTCATGTTCCAGCCGATCGGCGCCCGCTGGTCCCAGCCCTCTTCCAGTAGCTGCATCTGGGCGCCGGCCTCCTCGCCGAGCGCACCGCCGACGATGGCGGACATCGCCAGGGTCCGGATCGGCCCCGCCGCAACCAGATTCGAGCGAACACCGAACTTGCCGGCCTCGCGGGCCACGAACCGGTTGACCGATTCGAGCGCGCTCTTGGCCACCGTCATCCAGTTGTAGGCCGGCATGGCCCGGCTCGGGTCGAAGTCCATGCCGACGATGGACCCGCCGGGGTTCATGATCGGCAGCAGCGCCTTGGCCAGGGAGGCATACGAGTAGGCGGAGATGTGGATGCCTTTGGAGACGTCCTCGTAGGGCGCGTCAAAGAACGGGTTGATGCCCATCCCGGTCTGCGGCATGAAGCCGATCGAGTGCACCACGCCGTCGAGCTTGTTGCCCTCACCGATCTCGGCGGTGACCCGCTCGGCGAGCGTGTCCAGGTGCTCCTCGTTCTGCACGTCGAGTTCGATCAGCGGGGCCTTCTCCGGCAACCGGTCCGCGATGCGCTGGATCAGCCGCAGCCGGTCGAACCCGGTGAGCACCAACTGCGCCCCTGCCTCCTGGGCGACCTTCGCAATGTGAAACGCGATCGACGAGTCGGTGATGATCCCGCTGACCAGAACCCGTTTGCCCTCGAGCAGTCCTGCCATGTCCGTCCTTAATGTCGATGTGTCGGGGCCGAATTCAGTGGCCCATGCCCATGCCGCCGTCAACCGGGATGACCGCGCCGGCGATGTAGCCCGCGTCCTCGGACGCCAGGAAGCTGACCGCCCCCGCGACGTCCTCGGCGGTGCCGACCCGCTTGGCCGGGATGAATTCCAGTGCGCCCGCCTGGATCCGCTCGTCGAGCGCGCGGGTCATCTCGGTGTCGATGTAGCCGGGGGCGACCACGTTGGCGGTCACCCCGGCCTTGGACAGCTCGCGGGAAATCGAACGCGCCATGCCGATCAGGCCGGCCTTAGCGGCCGCGTAGTTGGCCTGGTTGCCGATGCCCCACATGCCCGACACCGATCCGATGAAGATGATGCGGCCGAACCGCTTGCGCTGCATGCTGCGCGACGCCCGCTGGGCCACCCGGAACGCCCCGGTGAGGTTCGCGTTGATGACCTCGGTGAAGCGCTCCTCGGTCATCCGGATCAGGAAGGCGTCTTTGGAGATGCCGGCATTGGATACCAGCACCTCGACGGGCCCCTGGTGCTCCTCGACCTCTTTGAACGCCCGGTCGACGGCCTCGTTGTCGGTCACGTCACACACCACGCCGAACAACCCCTCGGGCGCCCCGGATCCGCGGTGGGTGACGGCCACCTTATGGCCATCGGCGGCCAGCCGCTGCGCGATCGCCAGTCCGATGCCCCGGTTTCCGCCCGTCACCAGGACTGAGCGGGATACGAATGCGGGTTTGCCGCCGGTGGCGGCACTTTCGGTGGTGTTCTCGGTGGCCGTGTCAGTCACCCCGCCAACCTAGCGCCTTGCCGTGGTCGCCCCGAAATCGCCCCGGGCTGAAATGTCCCTCCTACCAGGCCGCGGTCGTAACGCTGTGGCGAGATATCGAACGAAAATCCGCCACCACGTTACGACCGCCTCGACTTGTCGGTGTGACTCAGCACACTTTCGCCATGACGGATCCTTTCGTGGGCAGTGAAGCCCGGCGCCGCGCGGCTGGTGACTCGCCATGAGCTCCGAACTCGGTACATTGCGCTGCACCGGGACGTCTACATGCCCAGAGATACGGAATTGACCGCTGTGTTGCGCGCCAAGGCGTCCTGGCTGCGATCGCGGCGACGAGGCATCCTGGCAGGCTTCTCGGCCGCCGCGCTCCATGGTGCTCGCTGGATCGACCCGGCGCGACCTGCCGAGATCATCGATTGCAACCGCCGACGGGCCGCGGGAGTGCGGGTCTGGGAAGAGCGCGTCGAAGCCGACGAGATCACGGTCGTCGACGGGATGCGTGTCACTACGCCGGCCCGTACGGCCCTTGACCTGGCGAAGCGCCATCCGAAGGAAACCGCAGTCGCCGCCATCGATGCCCTCGTGCAGGCGACCGACCTGAAGATGGCCGACGTCGAGCCCCTACTCGAGCGGTATCGGGGGCGCCGGGGAATGAAAGCTGCTCGCCTCGCCCTCGGACTCGTCGACGGTGGGGCGCAATCGCCCAAGGAGACCTGGTTGCGGCTGCTGTTGATTGTGGCCGGGTTTCCGGCTCCGCAGACACAGATCCCTGTGCTCAACGAATGGGGCTGCGTCGTGGCGTATTTGGACATGGGCTGGGACGACATCAAGGTCGCTGTCGAGTATGACGGCGATCAGCATCGCTCGAGTCGCTATCAATACGTCAAGGACGTCCGCCGGCTGGAGATGCTCGAGCGTCACGGGTGGATTGTCGTCAGAGTCATCGCCGAACATCACCGCGACGAAATAATCCGCCGGGTCAGCGAGGCGCGCGCTTCGCGAATGTAACCACACTGCGAAAATCCGGGCCGGCAATCGCAGCCAGCTTACGCTCGCGGGCTGGAACCCTAATTACGTCGGCAGGCGGCGGTTGATGAGGAGGGCGGCGAGCGCGGCGAGCGCCAACACCAGCGCCCCGAGCCGAACCCAGCCCACGCTGGCGTCGCCCTTGATGGTCTCGTAGCCGATCTGCTGCTGCAGCGTCGCGTAGACCGCCTTCAGCTCCGCCAGGCTCGCGGCGTTGTACCAACTGCCGCCGGAGAGCTCGGCGACCTTCTTCATCGTCGTGTCGTCGACGGGAACGGGCTGGCGCTGGTCGTTGATCTCGACGAAGCCGTACGGGGTGCCGAACGAGATCGTCGAGATGGGCACGCCCTGGTCCTTGGCGGTGCGCGCGGCGGTGAAGGCGCCCTTCGGGTTGTCCGGATTGGTCGGCATCGTCTCCTTGCCATCCGAGAACAGCACGATGCGCGCCGGTGGCGGCTTGTCGCCGCCGCCGATCACCGCGCCGACCGTCGCGATCGCCTGCAACGCGGTGAAGATGCCCTCCCCGGTGGCGGTGCGGTCGGCGAACTGCAACTTGTCCAGCGCGTTCTTCGTCGCGTCGCGGTTGGTCGTCGGCGACACCAGCACGGTGGCTGTGCCCGCGTACTCGATCAGCCCCAGGTTGATGCCCGGGGTCAGCTCGTCGGCGAACTGCTTGGCCGCCTCCTGCGCGGCCGCCATCCGGTTGGGCTGCACATCGGTGGCGCGCATCGACTGCGACACGTCGATCACCAGCATCACCACCGCCCGGTTGCGGGGAATGCGGACGTCGTTGGTCGGCCCCGCCATCGCGATGGTGAACAGCACCAGCGACGCCACCAGCAGGATCGCCGGCACGTGCCGCCAGCGCGAAGGGCGTTGGGGCGCAACGCTTTCCAGCAGCTCCATGTTGGCGAAGCGCAGCATCCTTCGCTGCCGCGCCAGCTGCATGAGGATGTACATCGCGGCCAGCCCGAACACGACCAACAGGAACAGGAAGAACCAGGAGTGTGCGAAGCCGGACAGCGATATCGGCCCGAGCAATGGCAGTGTCATAAAACCGTCTTGGTGTGTCTGTGCGCCTCGGTCAAAGTGCCCGTCACTGCCGTCCCGCCATCGCCCCGCGCCGGCGGGACTCGACGAAGCGGACGATGTCGGCGATCCAATCGCGGTCGGTGCGCAGGGTCAGTATCGGCGCCCCGCAGCTGCGCACGGTGCGCGCCACCTCGGCGCGGTGCGCGGCGGCAGCCCTGGCAAAATCGTCGCGCAGCTGGGGATCGATGGTGAACTCGCGGGTGACCCCGGATTCGGCGTCCTGCAGCACGACGTCACCGATGTCGGGCAGCTCGACGTCGCGGGGGTCGAGCACCTCGACGGCCAGCACCTCGTGGCGGGCCGCGATCGCCCGCAGCGGGCGCATCCAGTTGATCGGCCCCAGGAAGTCGCTGATGATCACCGCCATGCCGCGGCGGCGTTCCGGACGGCGCAGCGCGTCGATGGTCGTCGCCAGATCCCCGCGCACGCCGACCGGCGCCCTCGGGGTGGTGGCGATGGTGCGCAGCAGCGTCTGTTCGTGCTGCCGCCCGGAGCGCGCCGGAACCCGAGTCGTGGTCTGGCCGTTGGAGATCAGCGCCCCGAGCCGGTTGCCGCCGCCGCTGTTGAGGAACGTGATCGCGGCAGCTGCCGCCACGGCCAGGTCGCGCTTCTCGCAGCCCACGGTGCCGAAGTCGAGGCTGGCCGACATGTCGACCACCAGCCACGTCTCCAGCTCACGGTCGGCGATCATCTGCCGGACGTGGGGGTGCGTGGTGCGCGCCGTGACGGCCCAGTCCATCCTCCGGACGTCGTCACCGGGCTGGTACTCGCGCGATTCGCCGGGCTCGGAGCCCGGTCCCGGGATCAGCCCGAGATGGTCACCGTGCAGGACGCCGTCGAGCTTGCGCTTGACCGTCAGCTCGAGTTGCCGCAGCGCCGCCGCCAGCTTCGGGTCGACGATCTGCCCGCGCTGCATCGAGGGCGGGTGTGGCACCGCCGGCTGCTTGGGGTCGGTCACCGACCGCTAGCCGCGCCGGCGGGCTGCATCACCGGGGGCACCGACTGCCCCTGCTGCGGAACGGCGTTGACCTGAGGCAGGGCGACCGTCTGCAGGATCCGGTTGATGACGATCTCCGACGAGATCTCGTCGGCGAGCGCGTCGTAGGTGAGCACCAGGCGGTGCCGCAGCACGTCGGGAATGACATCGACGACGTCCTGCGGAATCACGTAGTCGCGGCCACGCACCAGCGCCAGCGAGCGGGACGCGGCGATGATGCCCAGCGAGGCGCGCGGGGACGCACCGAACGAGATCCACGTCTTGACGTCGTTCATGCCAAGCTGCTCGGGATGGCGGGTGGCGGTCACGACGCGCACCACGTAGTCGACCAGCGCGTGGTGGACGAAGCCGTTAGCCGCGATGTCCTGCAGCCGCAACAAGTCGCCGGTGTTGAGGATCTGCTTGGGCTCGGGCGGCCGCACACCCATCCGGTAGATGATCTCCCGCTCTTCTTCGGGCGACGGGTAGCCGACGTTGATCTTGAACAGGAAGCGGTCCCGCTGGGCCTCGGGGAGCGGGTACACGCCCTCGTGCTCGATCGGGTTCTGGGTGGCCATCACCAGGAATGGGTTGGGCAGCGGGAACCTCTTGCCGCCGATCGACACTTGGCGTTCCTGCATGACCTCCAGCAACGCCGACTGCACCTTGGCAGGCGCACGGTTGATCTCGTCGGCGAGCAGGAAGTTCACCACCACCGGGCCGAGCTCGGTGTCGAACTCCTCCTTGCCCTGCCGGTAGATGCGGGTACCGATGATGTCGGTGGGCACCAGGTCGGGCGTGAACTGGATGCGGGCGAACGTGCCGCCCACCACCTTGGCGAAGGTCTCGACGGCCAGGGTCTTGGCCACACCTGGGACACCTTCGAGCAACACGTGGCCCTTGGAGAGCAGGCCGACCAGCATCCGCTCGACGAGCTGGTCCTGGCCGACGATGATCCGCTTGACCTCGAAGATGGCCCGCTCCAGCGTGTGCACCTCCGCGGCCAGGCCATTACCACCGCCCGACGGCGCCTCATGGGCCGGCGAGCCGGCAGGACCACCCGGGCCCGAGTAACCGCTGGCGCCCTGAGGCGGCCCACCTGCTGCTGTCATCAATAACCCTCCACAGCTCATTCGGACACGACTGCTTGCACCACCACTGTCGTGGGGCCGCGACGTGCCCGCGTCCAACTATTCCAGGCCCGCCGGATTCCGTCGACGCTGGTGGTTCGCCCCCGGCATCCAGCCGGGCGACCCGCCCAGCAACGAACCTGGATCAGTACTCGATGATCCTAGTCAGGAACGGCGTCATGCCGGGCTTGCGAACCGGGCTGACGGTGACGTGACCGGCGAGGCTGGACGCCTCCAGCATCTGGCCGTTGCCCAGATACATCGTCACGTGCTGGCCGCCGTTCGGGCCGTAGAAGATCAGGTCGCCGCGCCGCGCCTGGTCGGGTGGGATGTGCCGGCCGGCGTTGTACTGGTCACCGGAGAACCGGGGAATCAGGACGCCGACGCCGGCGAAGCCGTACCGCATCAGGCCCGAGCAGTCGAAACCGGTGATGTTCGCGCCGTCGCCGACGCCCTTGCTCGGGCCGTCCAGCGAGCCACCGCCCCACGAGTAGGGCACGCCCATCTGCGAGCCCATCCGCTTGATGACGTACTCGATTGCCTGACGGCCGTAGACCCGCGGGATCTTGCCGCCCGGGTTGGTGGGGCTTGCCGCAGTGGGAGCGGGATCCCCCAGGATGTTGATTCCGAGGCCGCCCAGGAACTGCCTGCCCAGGTCCATCGTCGTTTGGGTCGCCTGGGCGGTGGCCTGCAGCGACGCGTTGGCGACGGCGAGCGGGTCGCCCGGGGCGCCCGCGCTGATCGTCGCCGGCAGGGTGGGGTCCCAGGCGCCGGGGTCGGCCACGGCGACGGGCGCCGGGGCGGCGACCGACAACATCAGCCCGGTCACCACGGTGGTGATCCAGGCGAGGTTGATCAGGCGAATCCGCTTGCGGCGCATGGCTCCCCGTTCGATTTTCATTCGTTCACCACTCGATGTAGCGGACCACGTAGGGCGTCATGCCGCTCGTGCGTACCGGCGCGACGCGGACCTTCAGCCCGATGTCGGGGGCCTCGAGCATTTGCCCGTCGCCGAGGTAGATCGTGACGTGCTGGCTGCCGCCGGGGCCGTAGAAGATGACGTCGCCGCGGCGCATCTGCGAGGACGGGATCTTGCGGCCCAGGTTGTACTGCGAGCCCGAGTAGTGCGGCAGCTTGATGCCCACCCCGGCGAACGAGTACAGGACCAGGCCCGAGCAGTCGAAGCCGGTGATGCCGGCGCCCGAGTCGATGCCCTTGCTGGGCCCGGCGGCGTTGCCGCCGCCCCAGGAGTACGGCACGCCGATCTGCGACATGCCGCGCCGGATCACGTATTCGGTGGCCTGCCGGCCGTACACCCGCGGGATCCGCCCGGAAGTCCCGCCGGGGGCGGCATTGGTGATGCCGGTGTCGTCGGGCTTGAGGATGCCGAGCTGCTGCAGGAAGTTGCGGCCCAGTCCGGCGGTGACCTGCGTCGAGGTGGCCGAGATCCCCAGCACCTGGTTGATGACCGCGATCGGGTCGCCGGGGACGTTGGCGCTCGGGATCATCGGCAGGGTCGGGTCCCAGGCGCCGTCCCAGCGGCGGGCCCCGGTGTGCGGCGCCGGCGCCCCGGGCGAGCCGGTCTCCCATCGGTCGCCCGAGCTCGGGGTGGCGGGACCGCCCGGGCCGGTCGACCACTGCCGTTGGGCGGCTTCGAGTTTCGCCTGCGCCTCGTCGCGTTCGGCGGCCAGCCGGGTGACCTGTTCGCGCTGTTCGTCGAACTTGCGCTTGGAATCGGTCAGCGCCGCCACCGCGGCGTCCTGGCTGCCTTTGGCGTCGGCGGCGGCCTTGTCGGCCTTCTGCTTGGCCAGCCGAGCCGCCGATTCCTTGTTCACCTGTTCGGTTCGCGCCTGCTGCAGCCTGGTCATCACCGTTTGGGAGCTCGCGGACAGGGTCTTCGCGGCGGCCTCGGTGGCGATGATCTCGTCTGGGCTGGTGGCGGTCAGGTAGCTGCTCGACGGGCCATTCATGTAGGTGGCGGCGGCGAACGTGTCGAACCGCTGTTGCGCCGCGGCGATCGCGGTGTTGGCGTCTTTGACCGCCTGCTGGCTGGTCTCGAGGTCGCGTTGGGCCGCGGCGACGTTGTCCCGGGTGGTCTCGACGTCCACCAGGGCTTTGTTGACGCTCTCCTGTTCCGTCTGGATTTCGGCGCTCAGATTCTCCAGGCGCTGGTTCGCCTTCGCGACGTTGGCGATCAGACCGGCCAGGCTGTCGGCGGCGGGGTCACCTTGGGCGAGCCCGGGCGTACAGAGCAGCAGGGCCACGCTCACGACTGATGGCACGACCGGCCGGACGAGCCTCGCGACCGGTTGCGCAGCGGAGCCCCGGCGTGTGCGTCTCATTCGACTCAGGTCTCCTACGGCTCAACGCGACGGGCGGCGCCGGCCACAGGGCTCTCAAGAGGCGCCAAAGACAACACCAGCATCATTTGCACCGTACGTCACACTATTGGGCGTGCAAACGCTCCACAGAAATCGCACTCTTGACGTGCGTTTAATGTGACCGAACGGTGACCTGCCGGGTTTGCCGCAGCGGCCGATGAGGGAGTGGCCGGCGGGACCTGTCGCGCCGGAAAGCGGGGCTAGGCCGTGTTCGTCGGCGTCACTTCCTGCGCCCCCGCCGAATCCGACGGAGTTGCTGATCGCCTGGCGCGCAGCTGCAGGAGGCGGGTGCCGACGGCGGCCGCGAAGACCGCGAGCAGCAGGAAGATGGTGAGGCCCGTCCACGGGAATTCGTGGCCCTCGAGCTCGCCCACGAAATGCTGCGCCGAGACCACCGGGTTGCCGGTCTTGGCGATGTCCTCGCCGGCCTCCAGCGTGACCCGCGGGAATTGTGTGCTGTAGCTACCTACGTAACTCGGGCTGAGCGTCAGGACGGTCGAGTCGTGGTAGTCGGCGCCGACCACGGTCGAGATGTCGCGCAGCGGGGTGTCGTTCGGGGGGTTGTGGTCGAGCAGCACGATCTTGAGGTTGATGCCGTGTGCGCGCGCCTGGTTGACCACATCGAGCAGCTCGGGCAGGGCCGCGGCCGGCGCGCTGACGCCGTCGGCGGCAACCTGCGCCTTGATCGCGGCCATGTCGACGTCTTGCGGAATGTAGAGCGGCAGGACGAAGGATTCGTGCCCGGTCATTTCGCCTCCCTGACTAGTGCTACCGGCACCGTACGCGACGCGGGTTCGCGATCGCCCGCCCGGCGGGCGGGCCGGCCTCGCCGCAAGCCGCGCCGCCCTTGCGGTCACGACACATAAACCACGCACACGACACGCCGGCGCGGGTGTGCGAGGTTTATGTTTCGAGAGCATCCGCCCGGCGCCGCGCCCGGGCACGCGGTCACGGCGCTTCCGAGAGAGTCCGCCCCGAGGGGTTTAAACCGTCGGCCTACGCGACAAGACTGGACCTACGGGCGCCCCGCCGTAATGCAGGACAAGCGTACTGTTAAAGTAGCACCGCACCGCCGGCACGGCCCGTCGGCGGAAGAACTAAATCCTTGGGAGTTGAAGTGAGTAAAGAAGATTCTGTGAACTCGTTCGGAGCGCGCGACACCCTCAAGGTCGGCGACAAGAGTTACCAGATCTATCGTCTCGACGCCGTACCCAACACCGAGAAACTCCCCTACAGTCTCAAAGTCCTAGCCGAGAACCTGCTGCGCAACGAGGACGGCAGCAACATCACCAAAGACCACATCGAGGCCATCGCGAACTGGGATCCCAAGGCCGAACCCAGCATTGAGATCCAGTACACGCCCGCCCGCGTCGTGATGCAGGACTTCACCGGCGTGCCCTGCATCGTCGACCTGGCGACCATGCGCGAGGCGATCGGCGACCTCGGCGGCAAGGCGGAGAAGGTCAACCCGCTGGCGCCGGCCGACCTGGTGATCGATCACTCGGTGATCGCCGACCTGTTCGGCACCCCCGACTCCTTCGAGCGCAACGTCGAGATCGAGTACCAGCGCAACGGCGAGCGTTACCAGTTCTTGCGCTGGGGCCAGGGCGCTTTCCGCGACTTCAAGGTGGTGCCGCCGGGCACCGGCATCGTGCACCAGGTCAACATCGAATACCTGGCCAGCGTGGTGATGGACCGCGACGGGGTCGCCTACCCCGACACCTGCGTGGGCACCGACTCGCACACCACGATGGTCAACGGCCTGGGCGTGCTGGGCTGGGGCGTCGGCGGCATCGAGGCCGAGGCCGCGATGCTCGGTCAGCCGGTGTCGATGCTGATCCCGCGAGTCGTCGGATTCAAGCTGACCGGTGAGATCCAGGCCGGCGTCACCGCCACCGACGTGGTGCTGACCGTCACCGAGATGCTGCGCAAGCACGGCGTGGTCGGTAAGTTCGTCGAGTTCTACGGCGAGGGGGTGGCCGAGGTGCCGCTGGCCAACCGCGCCACCCTGGGCAACATGAGCCCCGAATTCGGTTCCACCGCCGCGATTTTCCCGATCGACGAGGAGACCATCTCCTACCTGCGGTTCACCGGCCGCTCCGAGGAGCAGCTCGCCCTGGTCGAGGCGTACGCCAAAGAGCAGGGCATGTGGCACGACCCGAAGCACGAGCCGGCCTTCTCCGAGTACCTCGAACTCAACCTGTCCGACGTGGTGCCCTCGATCGCCGGACCGAAGCGCCCGCAGGACCGAATCGCGTTGTCCGACGCGAAATCCACGTTCCGCGCGCAGATCGGCGACTACGTCGGCGACGACCCCGACAAGAAGGAGTACTCCAAGCTCGACGAGGCCGTCGACGAGTCCTTCCCGGCCAGCGACCCCGGCGCGCTGGAGAACGGCCACGCCGACGACGCCCCGAAGTTCGAATCGGCTGCGGCACATGCCAAGGGCCGGGTGAGCAACCCGGTTCGGGTGCGCTCCGACGACCGAGGCGAGTTCGAGCTCGACCACGGCGCGGTGGTGATCGCGGCCATCACGTCGTGCACCAACACCTCCAACCCCGAGGTGATGCTGGGCGCGGCGCTGCTGGCCCGCAACGCCGTCGAGAAGGGGCTGGCGTCCAAGCCGTGGGTGAAGACCACGATGGCACCGGGCTCCCAGGTGGTCCACGACTACTACGACAAGGCCGGCCTGTGGCCGTATCTGGAGAAGCTCGGCTTCTACCTGGTCGGCTACGGCTGCACGACGTGCATCGGGAACTCCGGCCCGCTGCCCGACGAGATCTCCAAGGCGATCAACGACAACGACCTGTCGGTGTCCGCGGTGCTGTCCGGCAACCGGAACTTCGAGGGCCGCATCAACCCCGACGTGAAGATGAACTACCTCGCGTCCCCGCCGCTGGTGGTCGCCTACGCGCTGGCGGGGACCATGGACTTCGACTTCGAGTCGCAGCCGCTGGGTCAGGACAAGGACGGCAACGACGTCTTCCTGAAAGACATCTGGCCGTCGCAGAAGGACGTCTCGGACACCATCGCCTCGGCGATCAGCCAGGAGATGTTCACCAAGAACTACGCCGACGTCTTCAAGGGCGACGAGCGGTGGCGCAACCTGCCCACCCCGAGTGGCAATACGTTTGAGTGGAACCAGGATTCGACGTACGTCCGCAAGCCCCCGTACTTCGAGGGGATGGCGGCGGAGCCCGAGCCCGTCGGTGACATCACGGGCGCCCGGGTGTTGGCGCTGCTGGGCGACTCGGTGACCACCGACCACATCTCCCCCGCGGGCGCCATCAAGCCGGGCACCCCGGCCGCGCAGTACCTCGACGAGCACGGCGTCGAACGCAAGGACTACAACTCCTTCGGCTCCCGGCGCGGCAACCACGAGGTGATGATTCGCGGCACATTCGCCAACATCCGGCTGCGCAACCAGTTGCTCGACGACGTCTCGGGTGGCTACACCCGCGACTTCACCCAGGACGGCGCCCCGCAGGCGTTCATCTACGACGCGGCGCAGAACTATGCGGCGCAGAACATTCCGCTGGTGGTGCTGGGCGGCAAGGAGTACGGCTCCGGTTCGTCTCGGGACTGGGCCGCCAAGGGCACGCTGCTGCTGGGCGTGCGGGCGGTGATCGCCGAGTCGTTCGAGCGCATCCACCGCTCCAACCTGATCGGCATGGGCGTGATCCCGCTGCAGTTCCCCGAGGGCAAGTCCGCCAAGGAACTGGGGCTGGACGGCACCGAGGTGTTCGACATCACCGGCATCGAGGAGCTGAACGACGGCAAGACGCCAAAGACGGTGCGCGTCAAGGCTTCCAAGGAAGGCGGCGACCCGATCGAGTTCGACGCGGTGGTGCGCATCGACACGCCCGGGGAGGCCGACTACTACCGCAACGGCGGCATCCTGCAGTACGTGCTGCGCAACATGCTCAAGTCGTAGCCGTCGTCGCCTGTGCCCAAAGTCAGCGAGGATCATCTGGCGGCTCGCCGCCGCCAGATCCTCGACGGTGCCCGCCGTTGCTTCGCCGAGTACGGCTACGACAAGGCCACGGTGCGGCGGCTGGAGACGGCCATCGGGATGTCGCGTGGCGCGATCTTCCACCACTTCCGCGACAAGGACGCGCTGTTCTTCGCGCTGGCGCACGAGGATGCCGAGCGGATGGCCGACGTGGCGTCGCGCGAGGGCCTCATCCAGGTGATGCGCGACATGCTCGCCGCGCCCGACCAGTTCGACTGGCTGGCCACCAGGCTCGAGATCGCACGCAAGCTGCGCAACGACCCCGAGTTCAGCCGCGGCTGGGCGGAGCGGTCCGCGGAACTGGCGGCGGCGACAACCGACCGGTTGCGCCGGCAGAAGGAGGCGCACCGGGTGCGCGACGACGTTCCCGGCGACGTGTTGCAGTGCTATCTGGAGTTGGTGCTCGACGGCCTGGTGGCGCGGCTGGCGTCAGGCGAGGATCCGCGGCGATTGTCCGCGGTGCTCGACCTGGTGGAAAAGTCCGTGCGCCGCAACGACTCTGGCCCGCAGGAGTAGCGACGCCGCGGCGCTACACGCGTGCGGATCGCGCGGTGCGGTTCGGGCCGCCGCGGCTGCGCATCGTGGCACCCGCCTGCAGCAGCAGGCTGTGAATCGATCCGTAGGACCTGCCGGTCGAGGCGACCAGCGTGCGGATGCTGGCCCCGCCCTCGTAGGCGTTCCGTAGCTCGGACAACAACTCCTCGCGGGTCTTCTTCGACCTTTGCGGTGTCCTTTTCATGGATGTCCTCCGCGGCTGAGCACGATCGCAAGCACCTAAGAGTAGGAACCCGTCGTCGGCCGCGGGCCGATTTGGACGAAAAGCACCCGGGAGTCAGGCCAGTTCGATGAGGTCTCGGTAGTCGTCGGACCAGAAGTCCTCGGTGCCGTCGGGCAGCAGCACAACCCGTTGCGGGTCGAGCGCCTCGGCCGCGCCGGGATCGTGCGTCACGAGCACCACCGCGCCCTGGTAACTGCGCAGCGCGTCGAGCACCTGTTCGCGCGAGGCGGGATCGAGGTTGTTCGTCGGCTCGTCGAGCAGCAGAACGTTCGCCGTCGACGCCACCAGCCCGGCCAGCGCGAGCCGTGTCTTCTCGCCACCCGACAGCGTGCCCGCCGGTTGGTCGAGCTGCGGTCCGCTGAACATGAACGCGCCCAGCAGGCCCCGCAGATCCTGCTCGCCGGTGTCGGGCGCGGCGTGCCGGATGTTCTCCCACACGCTGGCGTCGTTGTCGAGGGTGTCGTGCTCCTGCGCGAAATAGCCCATCCGCAAGCCGTGGCCGGGCTCCAGCCCACCGGTGTCCGGTTGCTCGGTGCCGGCCAGCAGTCGCAGCAGCGTCGTCTTGCCGGCGCCGTTGAGGCCGAGGACCACCACCCGCGAGCCGCGGTCGATGGCCAGGTCCACGCCGGTGAACACCTCGAGCGACCCGTACGACTTGCTCAGTCCCTTGGCCACCAGCGGCGTGCGCCCGCACGGGGCGGGGGTGGGGAACTTGATGCGGGCGACCTTGTCGGCGACCCGCTCCTCGTCGAGCGCGGCCATCATCCGGTCGGCGCGACGAAGCATGTTCTGGGCGGCAACGGCTTTCGTGGCCTTGGCACCCAACTTGGCGGCCTGCGTGCGCAGCGCGGCGGCCTTGCGTTCGGCATTGGCGCGCTCACGGCGGCGCCGTTGCTCGTCGGTGGCCCGGGCGTCCAGGTACTTCTGCCAGCCCATGTTGTAGACGTCGACCTCGCCGCGCACGGCGTCGAGAAACCACACCCGGTTGACGACGTCGGCGAGCAACTCGACGTTGTGACTGATGATCACCAGCCCGCCAGTGTGGGCGCGCAGGAAATCGCGCAGCCAGCCAACCGAATCCGCGTCCAGGTGGTTGGTGGGCTCGTCGAGCAGCAGGGTGGTCTCTGAACCTGAAGCGCCCGCTCCGCCTTCCGACGCGGCGAACAGGATCCGCGCCAGCTCCACCCGGCGCCGCTGCCCGCCCGACAGCGTGCGCAGCTTCTGCGTCAGCACCCGGTCCGGCAGGCCGAGACTCGCGCAGATGCGGCTGGCCTCGCTCTCGGCCCCGTAGCCGCCCAGCGCCACGAACCGCTCCTCCAGCTGCCCGTACCGGCGAATGGCGCGGTCGCGTGCCTCGTCGTCGGCGACCTCGGCCATCAACGCCTGCTGCTTTTCCAGGTCGGTGAGCAGAACGTCCAGGCCGCGGGCCGACAACACCCGGTCGCGCGCCAGCACGTCGAGGTCGCCCTCCTTGGGATCCTGTGGCAGATAACCGATTTCACCGGCGCGCAGCACCGACCCGGCGTACGGTTCGGTCTCGCCGGCCAGGATGCGCAGGGTGGTCGTCTTGCCGGCGCCGTTGCGCCCGACCAGCCCGATCCGGTCGCCGGGCTGCACGCGCAGGTCCGGCCCTTCGGGTGAGAGCAGGATGCGCGCACCGGCGCGGACCTCGAGGTCCGTGGCAGTGATCACATCTACTCCCTGATGTCGTGGCTACTTGTCGTCGGTGAAAACCGCGGGGCGTCGCTCCGCGCGCGCGGCAACCGCTTCTTCGAAGTTGGCGGTGAGCAGACGAACGAACAGCTGACCCAAGCCTTCGGCTTGCATGTGCCCCTCCAGGCTACCGGCGTCCAGTCCACTCCACAGTGTGCGCTTGGTCAATTCGATTCCCGGCCGCGAGAACGCCGCTATCCGGGCGGCGATCGCGTAGCAGGTGTCGAGCAGCTGTTCGTCGGGCACCTGGCACGACACCAGCCCGATTCGCTCGGCCTCCTCGGCGGTGACATCGCGGCCGGTCAACATGATTTCGAATGCCCGCGACGAGCCGATCGCCCTAGGCAGGAGGTAACTAAGCCCCAGCTCGCTGGCGGTCAGGCCGTTGTTGATGCCGGCCGCGCGAAAATACGCGCCGGTCGCGGCGACCCGGATGTCGGCGGCCAGCGCCAGACACAGCCCCCCGCCGATCGCCGGGCCGTTGACCGCGGCGATGACGGGCTGATGCAGGCGGCGCAGCCCCAGGATGACCTCGTCGAGGACCTCCATGGACCGCAGCGCGTACGTGGGGCGGGTCAGGCCCTCGACGTGGGGCACCGAGCCCGCGGACTTGTGGTCCGCCCCGGAGGAGAATCCCCGGCCGGCGCCGGTCAGCACGACCACGCGCACGGAATTGTCGTACCTGACCTTCTCCAGCGCCTCTTTGAGCGGCACCATGACGTCGAACGCCATGGAATTCATTCGCTCAGGCCGATTGAGGGTTATCAGCGCGACACCGGGCCGCGGGTGCTCTACCAGTACCAGACTCACCCAAGCAACCTAGCGTGTAGCTGCGCCCTGCCCCGCGTGAGCCGCGGCGTCGGAGCTATTCGGCCTGGCCGGCCTCGGCGGCGTCGACGTCGAAAGCCTTGATTTGCTGAACCAGGTCTTCAAGCGCCGCCGGCGGCAGCGCCCCGGCCTGGTTGAACAGCAACTTGCCCTTCTTGAAGGCCATCAAGGTCGGGATGGACCGGATCTGGGCCGCGGCGGCCAGCTGCTGTTCGGCCTCGGTGTCGACCTTGGCGTGCACGATGTCGGGGTGCTTCTCCGCGGAGGCCTGGAAAGTGGGCCCGAACTGGCGGCACGGCCCGCACCAGGACGCCCAGAAATCGACGAGCACGATGTCGTTGCCCTCGATGGTTTCGTTGAACTTCTCAGCGGTGAGATCGAGTGTGGTCACGTTTGCTGTAACGCCGGGGCGCGACGTGGTGTTCCCGGGCGAGGAGCCGGCCGGGGTTGCGCGAGGCCCCCGCACCCGCTTTTCCCGGCCGCAACCGGCGGGTAACCCGCCCGCCGCCGTCCGTAGGTTACGGTTGCGTACGTTTTCCCACGTCGGAGACACTGAGCGGACGATCCGCCGCGTCGAGGGACCAGTGAGGGAATCGCGTTGGGCCATTACATCGCTAACGTCCGTGATCTCGAGTTCAACCTGTTCGAAGTGCTCGATGTGGGCGCCGTGCTGGGCACCGGGCGCTACAGCGACATCGACGCGGAAACGGTGCGGACGATCCTGGACGAAGCCGCCCGCCTGGCCGAGGGCCCCGTCGCCGAGTCCTTCGCCTTCGCGGACCGCAACCCGCCGGTCTTCGATCCGGCCACCCACGCCATCAGCGTGGCGCCCGAATTGGCCAAGACGGTGCAGGCGATCAATGAGGCCGGCTGGTGGCGACTGATGCTGGACGAAGAAATCGGCGGCATGGCCGCCCCGCCGCCGCTGGCGTGGGGCGTCAACGAAATGATCATCTGCGCGAACCCGTCCGCGAACTTCTTCAGCCTCGGCCCGTTGATGGCGCAGGCCCTGTTCGTCGAGGGCAACGAGGAACAACGGCGCTGGGCGGCCGAGGGCGTGGAGCGCGGCTGGGCGGCCACCATGGTCCTCACCGAGCCCGACGCGGGCTCCGACGTCGGGGCCGGCCGCGCCAAGGCCATCGCGCAACCGGACGGCACCTGGCACATCGAGGGCGTCAAGCGTTTCATCTCGGGCGGCGACGTGGGCAACACCGCCGACAACATCTTCCACCTCGTGCTCGCGCGCCCCGAGGGCGCCGGCCCGGGAACCAAGGGGCTGAGCCTGTTCTACGTGCCCGAATACCTCTTCGACCCCGAAACGTTCGAACTGGGACCCCGCAACGGGGTGTTCGTCACCGGGGTGGAGCACAAGATGGGGATCAAGTCCTCCCCCACGTGTGAATTGACCTTCGGCGCAACGGATCTACCCGCTGTCGGTTACCTCGTCGGCGACGTGCACAACGGGATCGCGCAGATGTTCACCGTGATCGAACACGCGCGCATGACGATCGGCGTCAAGGCCGCCGGCACGTTGTCCACCGGTTACCTGAACGCGCTGGCGTTCGCCAAAGAGCGGGTGCAGGGTGCCGACCTCACGCAGATGTCCGACAAGACGGCGCCGCGGGTCACGATCATCCACCACCCCGACGTGCGTCGCAGCCTGATGACGCAGAAGGCCTACGCCGAGGGTTTGCGCGCCCTGTACATGTATGCCGCCGCGCACCAGGACGACGCTGTGGCCCAACATGTTTCGGGTGCCAACCACGAGATGGCGCACCGCGTGGACGACCTGCTCCTGCCGATCGTGAAAGGCGTGAGCTCGGAACGCGCCTACGAGATCCTGACGGAATCGCTGCAGACGCTGGGCGGTTCGGGCTTTCTGCAGGACTACCCGCTGGAGCAGTACATCCGGGACTCCAAAATCGATTCGCTCTACGAGGGCACCACGGCCATCCAGGCGCTGGATTTCTTCTTCCGCAAGATCGTGCGCGACCGCGGCGAGGCCCTGCAGTTCGTGACGGCTCAGATCACCGCGACGATCGATGCGTGCGACGAGGCGCTCAAACCGCAGGCCGAGCTGCTGCAGACGGCGCTCGACGAGGTCACGGCGATGACGGGCGCGTTGACCGGGTACCTGATGTCCGCCGCCCAGCATCCCACCGAAATCTACAAAGTGGGGCTCGGATCGGTGCGGTATCTGCTCGCGGTCGGCGATCTGCTCATCGGGTGGCGGCTGCTGGTGCAGGCCGCGATCGCGCACGCCGCGCTGGCGGGCGCGGACGGGAACGACGCGGCGTTCTATCGGGGCAAGGTGGCCACGTCGGCGTTCTTCGCGAAGAACATGCTGCCCAAGCTCACGTCCCTGCGCAAAGTCATCGAGTCCATCGACGACGAGGTCATGCGCGTGCCCGAACAGGCATTCTGACCAGGCCGCATTACACACAGGTTAGCCACAGCTCCAACTGGTAATACCCATTCCGTTGGGTCCCACCACGATTGGAGAAACCTCGATGCCTGCCAGCTGTCCGACGCCCCGGCTCACCCGGTTAGCGGTCCTCACGGTCGCGGGGGTCACCGCGCTGTCCGCCGCCGCGTGCAGCTCGTCCAACAAAGCCAGCCCCACGACGTCGACGTCCACGTCCACCTCGGTGGTGACCTCGACGACCACGTCGCCGGCTCCGGCCAGCGGGGAAGCCCGGGTCAGCGGGCTGATCGCGTCGGTGGCGGGCAACTCCATTCAGGTCACCAAGGAAGACAACTCCACCGCCGCGGTGAACTTCACCGCGACCACCAAGGTCACCGAGACCACGCCCGCCGCGCTGACCGACGTCACCTCCGGCAGCTGCGTGACCGTGCGGCCCACTCAGGAAGCTCAGGGCGGCCAGCCCGTCACGGCGGCGGCCGTGAAGGTCAGCCCCTCCGTCAACGGCGCCTGCCCCGCCAAGCCGGCGGGGCAGGGTTCCGCGCCGAGCTCGACCACCCCGGCGCCCCCTGGCTCGCCCGCCCCGGCGCCCAAGCCGGCGCCCGTGCGGGGCTCGGTGGCCTCCGTGTCGGGTAACACGATCAACGTCACCGGCACCGACCCGAGCGGCAACACCACCCAGACCGCGGTGACGGTCGATGACAAGACCAAGTACAGCAAGCAGGCCTCCGCGACCACCGACGCGATCGCGCAGGGTAAGTGCCTGTGGGCCCGCGGAACGATGGACAACGGCACGCTGCAGGCGACCAGCATCAACGTGCGGCAGGCCAACGACGGAAAGTGCGGCGGCAAGCCCAAGCAGCCCGGCCAGGGCGGCTGACGGACCAGCTGAGATAACCGTCACACGGGCGGGCGCGGTTATCACAACCGCGCCCGCCTGGGTATTCGCTGTCAACGGCCAACGCGATCGGAGCTGTAACGATGCCTGCCACCTCGGTGAACACCCGGCTGGCTCGGATCGCGCTCGTCGCCGTCGCCGCGGTCATCATCCTGAGCGTCGCGATGTGCCGGTCGAGCCATACCGACACCGGCAATGCCGCCAAGCCGTCGGCGCCCACGGCGGCCCCGCCCAGCCGGCCGCCGAGGGCGGCCC
>NZ_LZIX01000248.1:0-18722 GCF_001666955.1 Mycobacterium sp. E735
GCTCGAGGGCTGGTGTGACAAATATAACGAGAAGCTGCCGGCGCTGAATTCCTTTGTGCTGCCTGGTGGTTCGCCGCTTTCGGCGCTGCTGCACGTCGCCCGCACGATCGTCCGTCGCGCGGAACGGTCGGCGTGGGCGGCCATCGACGCCGCGCCGCAGCAGGTCAACGTCCTGCCGGCGAAGTACCTGAACCGCCTTTCGGATCTACTTTTCATCCTGGCGCGCGCGGCGAACCCCGACGGCGACGTGCTCTGGAAACCCGGTGGCGGCGCGCCCAGCGCGAGTTAGCTTGGCGCCAAGCCCTAGACGCTGCGACGACGGGCGCGCGGCGACGGGCGGGACTCCAGCCACGACAGGAACGCCGTCAAAGCGCCCTTGTCCAGGGCGATCTCGTAGCCGGTCCTGCGGTCCTGCGTCGTGTCACGCAGCTCCACCACGACGATCTCGTCGGTCATGATGTCGAACTCGTCCCCGCGCGGTGCGCGCCGCGCCACGATCTCCACTCCCCTGCGGCTGAGCCGCCGGTCCGGCCACAGCCGCAGGCTGGAGAGCCGGTAGAACGCGGCCTCACCGCCGCGGTAACGAATCACGCCGTGCCGCCAGCCGTGGCCCCCGACCGCGGGAATGTCGCGCATGATCCCCGCGGTGCCGCCCTGGCGCAGCTTCCACAACCGATAGCTCAGCGCGACAACCGCGCCCGCAAGGACGACAACGAGCACGACCATGCCGACCATGGGCGCGCTCATCGTCTTGTCCGAGGCGGCTAGTCGATCGCGCCGACGGCGCGCAACCTGCCGCGCCCCCGCGCCGCGATCCGGGGGTCGTCGGACTCCGAATCCTCCCTGGCGGCGCTTTCGTCGATCTCGGACTCGAACGCGGCGGACTCGGCCAACACGGTCACCGTCTCCTCGGTGACCGACAGGAACCCGCCTTCGATGGCGACCCGCAGATCGTCTTCGCCTTCGCGCTCGACGCGCACCATCGCGTCGTCGACCAACTGGGCGACGACCGGGATGTGCCGGGGCAGGATGCCGATCTCGCCGACGGTGGTGCGGGTGAACAAGAACGTTGCCTCACCCGACCAGATCTTGCGGTCGACGGCGACTATCTCGACGTTCAATTCGGCCATGCCACAGAGCCTTTCAGAGCCTTAGCGCTCGGTCCTCAGGAGTCCAACTTGGCGCCGAAGCCTTCGGCCTTCTTGGCCAGGTCGTCCAGGCCGCCGATCAGGAAGAAGGCCTGTTCGGGGATGTGGTCGAAGTCGCCCTTGGACAGTCGGTCGAACGCCTCGATGGTCTCCTTCAGCGGCACGGTGGAACCCGGCTGGCCGGTGAACTGCTCGGCCGCCATCATGTTCTGCGAGAGGAACCGCTCGATGCGCCGCGCGCGCTGCACCAGCTGCTTGTCCTCTTCGGACAGCTCGTCGATACCGAGGATGGCGATGATGTCCTGAAGGTCCTTGTACCGCTGCAGGATTCGGATGACTTCCTGAGCGACGCGGTAGTGCTCGTCGCCGACCACACTCGGGTCCAGGATGGTCGAGCTCGACGCCAGCGGGTCCACCGCCGGGAAGATGCCCTTGGAGAACACCGAACGCGACAGCTCGGTGGTCGCGTCCAGGTGGGCGAACGTGGTTGCCGGCGCGGGGTCGGTGTAGTCGTCGGCGGGCACGTAGACGGCCTGCATCGAGGTGATCGAGCGGCCCCGCGTCGAGGTGATGCGCTCCTGCAGCTCACCCATCTCATCGGCCAGCGTGGGCTGGTAACCCACCGCGGACGGCATCCGGCCGAGCAGCGTGGAGACCTCGGATCCGGCCTGGGTGAACCTAAAGATGTTGTCGATGAACAGCAGCACGTCCTGGCCGGCCTCGTCGCGGAACCACTCGGCCATCGTCAGCGCCGACAGGGCCACCCGCATACGGGTGCCGGGCGGCTCGTCCATCTGACCGAACACCAGCGCGGTGTCCTTGAGCACGTCGGCCTCTTTGAGCTCGACCCACAGGTCGTTGCCCTCGCGGGTGCGCTCGCCGACGCCGGCGAAAACCGAAGTACCACCGAAGTTCCGGGCGATACGGTTGATCATCTCCTGGATCAGCACGGTCTTGCCCACGCCGGCACCGCCGAACAGCGCGATCTTGCCGCCACGCACGTACGGGGTGAGCAGGTCGACGACCTTCAACCCGGTCTCGAGCATCTCGGTGCGGGGCTCGAGCTCCTCGAACGCCGGCGGCTTGCGGTGGATCGACCAGTGCTCGAAGTCCTCGCCGTATCCCGGCTTGTCCAGGCAGTCGCCCAGCGCATTGAAGACGTGGCCCTTGACGTCCTGGCCGACCGGCACCGAGATCGGCTTACCGCTGTCGGTCACCTCGACGCCACGGACCAGCCCGTCGGTGGGCTGCAACGAGATCGTGCGGACCAGGTTGTCGCCGAGGTGCTGTGCGACCTCCAGCGTGAGCGTCTTCTTGAGTTCCTCGAACGTGATCTCCGCGTTGAGGGCGTTGAACAGTTCCGGTACGGATCCACGCGGGAACTCGACGTCGACCACGGGGCCGGTGATCCGCACCACGCGGCCGCTGGTCTCGGACTTGGTGGACTTGTCGGTCTTCTCTGCGGTTCCAGTAGTAGCAGCCATATTCTTCTTCTCTTCCTCGTGTGCTACTGAGCGTCGGCGAGTGCGTTTGCACCACCGACGATTTCGCTGATCTCTTGGGTGATCTGAGCCTGCCGCTCGCGGTTCGCCATCAGCGTCAGTTCCTTGATCAGGTCATCCGCGTTGTCGGTCGCGGACTTCATCGCCCGCTGGCGCGACGCGAGCTCCGACGCCGCCGATTCGAGCAGCGCGGCGTAGACGCGGGTCGTCACGTACCGCGGCAGCAGCGACTCGAAAAGCGTTGTCGCGTCCGGCTCGAACGAGTACAACGTGTGCAGTTCCTCGGTGTCCTCGACGTACTCGACGACCAGCGGAGCGATGCGGTGGGCCACCGCGGCCTGCGACATCATCGATTTGAATTCCGAGTAGACGATGTGCAGTTCGTCGACGCCCTGATCGTCGGCCGACTCGTCGTCACCGGCGCCCTTCATGAACGTCTCGACCAGGGTTTCGGCGATCTCCGCGGCGTTCTCGTACTTGGGTTGCTCGGAGAAGCCGGTCCACGAGTCGGTGATGTCCCAGTTGCGGAACTTGAAGTAGTTCTGCGCCTTCCGGCCAACCGTGTATACGACCGGGGTCTTGCCTTCCTCCCTCAACAGGGAGAACAGCTCCTCGGACCGGCGGAAGATGCTCGAGTTGTAGGCGCCGCACAGCCCACGATCGGAGGACACCACCAGGACGCCGGCCCGCTTGGGTTCTTCCCGTTCGACCAACAACGGGTGGTCCAGGGCGGCTTCGGACGACAGCGTGGTCAGCATCGAGGTGATCTGAAAGGCGTAGGGCCTGGCCGCTTCGAGCCGGGCCTGCGCCTTGCCGATGCGCGACGTCGCGATCATCTCCTGGGCCTTGGTGATCTTCTTGATCGACCCCGCCGAGCGAATCCGGCCGCGTAGTTCGCGAAGTGTGGCAGCCATTGTTAGCTACTTCTTGTCCTTGCCGGAGCCGCTCTTGGCGTCCTTCTTGTCCTTCGGCTTCTCCTTCTTGACCTGGACCGACTCCTTTTCGAGGTCTTCTTCGTCCAGGGGCTCGACGTGCTCGTCGGGCACCACCGAGCCGCCGCCGGTGGCCGCGAAGCCCTTCTTGAAGTTGTTGATGATCTCGGTCAGCTGGTTCTCGCCCTCTTCGGAGAGCTTGCCGCTGTCGCGGACGCCGGCCAGGAAGTTCTCTTCCGAGGCCCGCATGTGGTCCAGCAGTTCGGTTTCGAAGCGCCTGACGTCCTCCACGGGCACCGAGTCCAGGTGACCGCCGGTACCCAGGAAGATCGAAACCACCTGCTCCTCAACGGGCATCGGCTGGTACTGCGGCTGCTTGAGCAGCTCGACCAGCCGTTCGCCGCGCTCGAGCTGCGCCTTCGACGTCGCGTCCAGGTCCGAGGCGAATGCCGCGAACGATTCCAGCTCGCGGTACTGCGACAGGTCCAGACGCAGCGAGCCGGCGACCTCTTTCATGGCCTTGATCTGAGCCGCACCACCCACGCGGGACACCGACACACCGACGTTGATGGCGGGACGCACACCCTGGTTGAACAGATCGGATTCCAGGAAGCACTGCCCGTCGGTGATCGAGATGACGTTGGTCGGGATGTAGGCCGAGATGTCGTTGGCCTTCGTCTCGATGATCGGCAGACCGGTAAGCGAGCCGCCCCCGAGGTCATCGGAGAGCTTCGCGCAGCGCTCCAGCAGGCGCGAGTGCAGGTAGAACACGTCACCGGGGTAGGCCTCGCGGCCCGGCGGACGGCGCAGCAGCAGCGAGATCGCGCGGTACGCCTCCGCCTGCTTGCTCAGGTCGTCGAACACGATCAGCACGTGCTTGCCGTCGTACATCCAGTGCTGGGCGATCGCCGAACCGGTGTACGGCGCAAGCCATTTGAAGCCGGCGGAGTCGGAAGCCGGGGCCGCGACGATGGTGGTGTAGTCCATCGCGCCGCCCTCTTCGAGCGCCCGCCGGACCGAGGCGATCGTGGTGCCCTTCTGGCCGATCGCCACGTACACGCAGCGGACCTGCTTCTTCTCGTCGCCGCTCTCCCAGTTCTCGCGCTGGTTGAGGATGGTGTCGACGCAGACGGCGGTCTTGCCGGTCTTGCGGTCGCCGATGATCAGCTGCCGCTGGCCGCGACCGATCGGGGTCATCGCGTCGATGGCCTTGATGCCGGTCTGCAGCGGCTCGCTCACGCTTTGCCGCTGCACCACCGACGGCGCCTGGATCTCCAGCGCGCGGCGAATGTCGGTGTCGATGTCTCCGCGACCGTCGATGGGGTGACCGAGTGGGTTGACGACGCGCCCCAGGAAGGCGTCGCCGACGGGAACGGACAGCACCTCGCCGGTGCGCTTGACCTGTTGGCCCTCTTCGATTTTCTCGAAGTCACCCAGGATCACCGCGCCGACGCTGTGCTCGTCGAGGTTCAGCGCGACGCCCAGGACCCCGCCCGGGAACTCGAGCAGTTCCTGGGTCATGACGGAGGGCAGGCCTTCGACGTGCGCGATGCCGTCCCCGGCCTCGACGACGGTGCCGACCTCTTCGCGGGAGGTGTCGGAGGTGAAAGAGCCTACGTACTCCTCGATGGCGCTCTGGATGTCATCAGCGGAGATTGTCAACTCGGCCATGGCTTTTCGTCTTCCTACTTGATCGTGGTTCGCGTGTGGTTATGGGGAGTGGTTGGGTCAGTCGGGCAATTGGGCCTGGGCAGCGGCGAGGCGCGAAGCGAGTGTCCCGTCAATCACTTCGTCCGCCACGGAGATGAGCAGGCCGCCCAGCAGCTCCTCGGAGGTCTGCAGCTGCACCGTCACCGGATGGCCGTAGATGCGGCCGAGCACGTCGGTGAGGCGAGACCGCTGGGCGTCGCTGAGTTCGGCGGCCGCACTGACCTGCGCGACGATCTCGCCGCGGCGTGCCACCGCGACTTTCGCCAAGAACTGGATGGCCTCCTCGGCCGACTCGCCCCGCAGCAGTTGGACGGTCTGGGTCAGCAGCGCCACGACGATCGGGTCGACCCTGCCGCTGGCGCTGTCAAGCACCTTGCGCAGCAGGTCGATCCGGCCTTCCACGGGCACGCCGTAGTCGCCCAACAGGATGGCGAGTCGCGGCTGCGCGTCCAGGATGCGGGCGAACCGGAAGAGCTGGTCTTCGACGTCGTCGACCTTGTTCTCCCGTTCGGCGACTTCGAGCAACGCCTGCCGCGAGATGTGCTCGATCGCGTCGCCCAGATCGGAGTTGGCCGACCAGCGTTCCGACACGGCCAGACGCAGGACGTCGAGCGTGGCGTCGGAAACCTTGCCGGAGACCAGCCGCTCGATCAGCCGGACGCGGGGGGCCGCGTCCTCGGCGGGCACGGTCAAGTACCGGGTGACGACGATCTCCCGGTCCAGCATTTCGGCGACCGAAACAAGCTCCGACGAGAGGGTGGAAAGCGCTTTGTTGTCAAGGTTTTTGGCGATGTCGCCGAACCGCTCCGCCAGGCCGGCCACTGCCACCCGACTGGCGGAGCGCATCTTTGCCAACAGTGGGTACTCGACCTCGGCGGGCGCCGGGGCCATCGCTTCGAGGTCGTCCAGGAACCGATCGACGGTGCCGGACTGCTGTTCCGGGTCCGCGACATAGTTCCGCACCAACTCGCCCGCCTGGCGTACCGCCTCGTGGCCGAGTTCCAGGCGGAGCTGGCGGCTGAGCTGTGTCCGCAGCAGTTCGACCTGGCGGCCGCCCTGCGTGGTGATGCGTTCGGATTCCGCGTCGGCCTGGATCCGGAACTGCTCGGCGATGCGCCCGGCGTCGGTTTGGGCTTCTTCGACGAGCCGTTCGGCTTCGGACTTGGCGGATTCCACGGCGTTGCTGTGGGCCGTGGTCGACTCTTTCAGCCGATCCGCCGCTGCCGCAGAGTCTTTCAGCTGCTGGCGCACGGCCTCCTGGCGAGCAGCCATCAGACGACGCACCGGCGGCACGACGTACCGCACGACCAGAAGCACGATGGCCGCGAATCCGATCAACTGCCCGATGAAAGTCGACATGCGCGATTACCGTCCAGATTTCCCGGTTGCGGACGCGGCCGTGGTGGCCGGAGCCACCTCGACGCCGAGGATCCGGCTGGCCAGCTTCGCCGACATGCCCGCCACGTTGGCGCGCAAATCCAGTTCCACGGCGTCTCTTTCCCGCTTCAATTGTTCGGATGCCATTTGCAACGTCGACATCACCTGCTGCTCGGCACGGGCGCGCGCGTCTTCGACCACCTTACGGCCTTCGGCGCGGGCGTTGTCGCGCAACGACGACGCCTGGACCCGGGCCTCCGTCAGGGCTTCCTCATAGTCAGCCTTGGCGGCGTCGAACTGCTCGGTCGCCTTCTTGTTGTCGGCGGCCGTCTTGGCAACCATGTTGTCGCGCTCGCGCAACACCCGCATGACCGGCGGCACCACGAAGGTGCCGATGACGGCCAGCACGATCAGGAAGATGGCCAGCACAAAGAAGAACGTGCCGTTGGGAACGAGGAAGTTGTTGCCTCCCTCGGCCATCACCTGGCTGGATGCCAGAACGCTCAGACTCGCGTCACCCATCACAGCGAATTAGGTGCCGACGGGTGTGGCGAAGACGAACAGCGCCATGAAGGCCAGGTTGATGAAGTACGCGGCCTCGACCAGACCAACGGTGATGAAGAACGGCGTGAACAGCCGACCTTGCGCCTCGGGCTGGCGGGCGATGCCGGAGACCAGCGCGTTACCGGCAATACCGTCACCGATACCGGCGCCGATCGCGCCACCGCCCATGATGAGTCCACCGCCGATGAGCGCAGCGGCAGCGACTTGGGGGTCCAGAGCCATTCTTATCCTCCTTGATAGCTGGTAGTGGTCTACCAGGCCTCTGTAATGGTGTGTGGGACAAAGCAATACATGATGGTCTCAGTCATGATGCTCCTCGATCTCCATGGCTTGGCTGAAGTAGAGGATCGTCAAGATCGAGAAGATGAACGCCTGGATCGCCCCGACGAAGAGGTCGAAAGCCTTCCAGATCGCGTTGGGCGCCCACATGATGTACGGGGGGAAGAGCGCGATCAGCGCGACCAGGATGCCGCCGGCGAAGATGTTGCCGAAAAGTCGGAGCGACAACGAGATCGGTTTGGCGAGCTCTTCGACCAGGTTGATCGGCGCCAGGAACGCCACGTGGCCCTTGAGCACGGCGAGCGGGTGGCCGACGATGCCGCGGCGCCAGATGCCCGCCACGTGGTAGCAGACGAACACGAACAGCGCCAGGGCCAGAACGTAGTTGATGTCTGCGGCCGCGGACTTCAGCAACTCGGTGGTGTGCCCGGACTTGTCGGTGTATTGCAGCGGAAGCACCGACAGCCAGTTGGAGATCAGAATGAACACGAAAATGGTGACGGCCAAAGGCAATACGAATGGCGCGATCCGCATCCCGACCGCACTCTCGATCTGATCGCGCATCTGGACGGTGATGGCTTCCCAGAACAACTGCACACCGCTGGGGACGCCGGTCGACGTGATCTTCGCGCGCAGGAAGAAGGCAAGCGCCAGGACGATCACCGCGGCGATCGCGGTCGACAGGATCGTGTCGGTGTTGACGGTCAACCCGAGCCACTTGGCTTGGTTGTGCTCGCCAACCTCGATCGCGGCGGCCAGGAACGTCGTCTCAGTCATCGGTGCCGTTCTTTCCTTCCGTTCCTTCCGATCCCGCCAGCGCGCCGCCCGCGTCGTCTGCCCAGTCGCCGGCGCGCAGCTTCTTCCAGACCGGAAGAGCCGTCGATGCCACCAGCAAGATCTGGAACAGCGCCAAGCCGAACACGACGCCCAGGCCCGCGGGCCGGAAGATGTAGGCGATGACCAGCCCGATGACGGTGATGACGGCCAGCCGGGTGGCCGAATTCAGCGCCATCGTGCTTTTCATCGGATGCTCTTTGGCGGTGATCGACGCGACGGAACGACGCACCAGAAGGGCATTGAGCAAACCAAGCAGCAACCCGACGCCGAAGAACACCCCGACCATGAGGTGACCGGTCAGTCCGGCGGCGACGACGGCCGCCGCGGTGACGGCGATGCTGAGCACCAACAGGCGGACCGGTCGGAACGCAACAGAGGGGAACACCAACGGCGCGTCCTGCGCTGGTGTCGTCACTGCAGCACCTCAATCCCAAGTTGGTAGAGCGGGAGTCCCCCGACCGACTGATCGGTGGCCCGCCGAGCGTATCGCACGTCACAGTGGATCCACCCAAGGGGTATCACCCGACGCGAGTCCTCAGCCGACCCGATCGAAACGGCGTCCGACGGACCGGCAATCTGTGCGGCTTTTTGGGCTTCTACCTGCACCGTACCATACGGCGAACCCCACTACTACTAGCTGTCGTAGTCGTCGTCTTCGTACTCTTCCCGCCGGCGCATCAACGGGATCGCGGTCGCGATGCCGGCGACCACGATGGCGCCCAGCATCACCGCGGCGGTGTCGCGCGGATTGAAGAAAATCGTGCTGGCCGCTCCGAACGCGACAATGCCCACCCAGAGGTAGATCAGCAGCACCACGCGGCGGTGGGAATGGCCGATCTGCAGCAGGCGGTGGTGCAGGTGCATCTTGTCGGGGCTGAACGCGCTGCGGCCCGCGCGGGTACGGCGCACGATCGCCAGCAGCAAATCCAGCATCGGCACGAACATGACCGCGACCACCAGCAGGAAAGGTGACAACAGGGCGAACACGTCGCGCGCTCCGTAGGCGTTCTGTGAGACGGGGCCGGCGGCGGTGGTCGAGGCGGCGGCGAGCATCAGGCCGATCAGCATCGAACCGGAATCACCCATGAAGATCTTGGCGCGGTGAAAGTTGTGCGGCAGGAATCCCAGACAGGCCCCCGCGAGCACCACGGAGATCACGGCGGGCGGATAGAAGAGAACATCACCGCCGTGGTCGCGCAGCAGGCCGACCGAGAACATGCAGATCGCCAGCGCGGTGATCAGCCCGAGCCCCGCCGCCAGTCCGTCCAGCCCGTCGACGAAGTTCATCGCGTTCACGATGGACACCGTCAGCGCCAACGTGAGCAGGATCGACGACGCCTGGTCCAGCACGATGGTGCCGACTCCGCCGATCGGGATGTAGAGGACGCTCCAGGCCACGCCCATGGTGACCAGCACGCTGGCTGCGGTGATCTGGCCGGCGAACTTCGTCAGGGCGTCCAGGCCCCAGCGGTCGTCGATGAGCCCGATGCCCATGATCACCGCGCCGGCCACCAGCACCGCCGGCATGCCCGTCGAATAGACGAAGCCGCGGGTCAGCGCAGGAAGCTGCGACGCCAGGAAGACGGCCGAGATGACACCGAGGAACATCGCCAGCCCGCCCATGCGCGGGGTCGGGGTCACGTGCACGTCGCGTTCCCGCGGATAGGCGACGGCCCCGAGCCGGGTGGCGAGCACCCGCACGGGACCGGTCGCAAAGTACGTGATGATCGCGGCGGTCAGCCCCACGAGGGCAAGCTCGCGCAGCGGGACACCGGCGCCGCGGTCAGCCAGGGCGAGCAGGCCATTGGCGAGGTTGGCTACGTCGCTGGCCGGGTCGCTGGACACGTCGAGACCGTACTGCACCAACCTGGCAACGACAGAACCGCTCCGGTCAGGCCTGGGCGGTCAGGCTTTCGGGATCCACTCCGAGCACTTCGGCGATCCGTGCGGCGCTCACCGGACCGGGTCGCAGGATGCGCGGGGCGGCACCGGTCAGGTCGACGATCGTCGAAGCGGCCTGTTGCTCGGCCGGTCCCGCGTCGAGGTAGACGTCGACGAGGTCGCCGAGCTGTTCTCGGGCCTCGCCGGCGTCGACCGCAGGCGGGCGGCCGGAAACGTTCGCGCTGGATACCGCCATGGGTCCCACCTCGCGCAACAGCTCGATGGCCACCGGGTGCAGCGGCATCCGCAGCATCACGGTGCCGCGGGCGTCGCCGAGGTCCCATTGCAGCGACGGCGCCTGCGTCACCACCAGGCTCAGCGCGCCCGGCCAGAACGCGCGGATCAGCTCGCGGGCCCCGCCCGGCATGGTGTAGACCAGGCCCTCGATGGTGTGCCAGGAGCCGACCAGCACGCCGACCGGCATGTCCCGGCCGCGGCCCTTCGCGGAGAGCAGGGCCGTCACGGCGGCGCTGTTGAAGGCATCGGCGCCGACGCCGTACACGGTGTCCGTCGGCATGACGACCAGGCGGCCACCCTTGATGGCGCCCGCCGCCGAGGCGATTCCGCGCGCACGCCGGTCGGGATCGGCGCAGTCGAAGACTTCACTCACCGGCGCCACTCCTTCGGGCCGTCACGAATCGCGGCCGGCCGGCCAGGTCTTTACGCTTCGCGATTTCTCCGAAAAGCGCTGTCCTGCGGACCAATTCGACGGTCTCCGCCGAGGTGGTGTCGTCGTGTTCGACGGCGAAGACGCCACCCGGACGCAGCCAGCGCCCGGCCAGCTCGACGATCGGGCCGATCACCGCCATCCCGTCCGGGCCGCCGAACACGGCGTGGTGTGGATCATGTTGGGCCACTTCAGGTTCCACGGGTGCGACGTCGGGGACGTAGGGCGGGTTGGCCACCACCACGTCGACACCGCCGTCCAGTTCCGGCAGGAGGCGGGGCACGGTGACGTCGGCCCGCACGAGTTCGACCGCCGTGCCCGCCGCGTTGCGGCGCGCGAACTCGAGGGCGGCCTCCGAGTCGTCGACGGCGATGATCCGTGCCCCAGGGTTCAACTGAGCCAGCGCCACCGCCAACGCGCCGGATCCGGTGCACAGGTCGACGATCACGGGCCGGGAAGGGAGGCGTTGTTGGCTGATCCACGCCAAGAGGGCTTCGGTTTCCGGGCGCGGTATGAAGACGCCGGGGCCGACCTGCAGCATCAGCGGCCCGAACGCGGCCGTCCCGGTGAGATGCTGCAACGGCACCCGCCGCGAGCGCGCGGCCACGACATCGCGGTAGCGGCTGAAGAAGTCGTCGCCGGGCGAATCGAGCAGGGCCAGCCGGCCGCGCTCGGTTCCCGTCACGTGCGCGGCCAGCTCCTCGGCATCCCAGCGGGCGGAGGCGATCCCCGCTTCGGCGAGCGTCGCCGCAGCGGAATCGATCGCGCGCCGCACGGCACTCATGCCTGTTGCAGCCGGGATTGTTTGTCGGCGGCGCCCAACGCATCGAACATCGCGTCGAGGTCCCCGTCGAGCACCTGATCGAGATTGTGCGCCTTGTAACCGATCCGGTGGTCGGTGATCCGGTTCTCCGGAAAGTTGTAGGTGCGGATTCGTTCGCTGCGGTCCACGGTCCGAATCTGGCTGGCTCGATCGGCCGACGCGTCGGCCAGCGCCTGTTCTTCGGCCAGGGCCTGCAGGCGAGCGGCCAGCACCTGCAACGCGCGCGTCTTGTTCTGCAGTTGCGAGCGTTCGTTCTGGCAGGTCACCACGATCCCGGTGGGCAGGTGCGTGATGCGGACCGCAGAGTCGGTGGTGTTCACACCCTGCCCGCCCTTGCCGGACGAGCGGTACACGTCGATGCGCAGATCCGACTCGTCGATCTGGACCTCACCCACTTCTTCGGGCTCGGGATAGACCAGCACGCCGGCCGCCGAAGTGTGCACCCTGCCTTGGGATTCCGTCACCGGGACGCGCTGCACCCGGTGCACCCCACCCTCGAACTTCATTCGCGACCACACCCCGTCGGCGGAGTCACCCTTGCTGGCGATGGACAGCGTCGCGTCCTTGTAGCCGCCGAGATCCGACGTGGTCTCGTCCAGCACGGTGACGTTCCAGCCGTGTCGCTCGGCGTAGCGGATGTACATCCGGGCCAGGTCCGCGGCGAACAATGCGGATTCTTCGCCGCCCTCACCGGATTTCACCTCGAGCACGATGTCGTCGGCGTCATGCGGGTCGCGCGGGGCCAGCATGTCGGTCAATTGGGTGTCCAATTCGGCGACCCGCGACTCGAGTTCGGTCACCTCGTCGGCGAAAGAGTCGTCGTCGGCGGCCAATTCCCGCGCGGTCTCCAGATCGCCGCGCGCCGACTCCAGCTTGCGATAAGTGGCGACGATCGGGGCCAACCGGGCGAACCGGCGACCGGCCTTGCGCGCCTCGGCGGGATTGCTGTGCAGGTCGGGATCCGCCAGCCGTTGCTCGAGCTCGGCGTGTTCGGCCAGCAGCACGTCAATCGTCTGCATCGGCTGCGTCACCTCTCACCTCCTGCCCCGTTCAGCCGCATCCCATTGCCGCAAACGCAAACCGACGCCCGGCCTGTGCTTCGTGCACAGTTCGGGCGTCGGCAATGCAGCTATTTGTCGGTGTTGTCCGCCGCGGCACCCTTGCGCTTGCCGTATCGCTTCTCGAAGCGCGCCACCCGGCCGCCGCTGTCCAGAATCTTCTGCTTGCCGGTGTAGAAGGGGTGGCACTGCGAGCACACCTCGACGACGATGTTGCCGCCGGGCTTGGTGCTGCGGGTGGTGAAGGTGTTTCCGCACCCGCAGTGCACGGTGGTCTCCCCGTAAGCGGGGTGAATGTCAGATTTCATGCTGTCCTCTTCGATCTTGTCGAGCGTCGATTATGCCAGGTCAACCACTGTCCCCCAAAACAACGGGGTTCGCTGTGGCATTCCCGTGGCTGGGGCGGGGCGGCGGCTATGGCCGGCGGTTGCCGCGAGACATAAACCATTGCGGGGTCTGTGGGCGTGTCCTGTTCGTGGTTTATGTGTCGTGACCGACCGGTCCACCGCCAGCTAGTCGTTGTCCATCGATCCCGGCGTGGTCTTGGAGACCTGCACCAGGAACTCGTAGTTGTTCTTCGTCTTGCGCAGCTGGGACATCAGCAGGTCGATGGCCTGGTGCGAGTCCAGGCCCGACAGCACGCGGCGCAGCTTGTGCACGATCGCGAACTCGTCCGGCGATAGCAGCAGCTCGTCCTTGCGGGTACCGGAGGGGTTCACGTCGACCGCCGGGAAGACCCGTCGCTCGGAGATCTTGCGGTCCAGCTTGAGCTCGGCGTTACCGGTGCCCTTGAACTCCTCGAAGATGACCGTGTCACCGGTGGAGCCGGTCTCGACCATCGCGGTGGCGATGATCGTCAGCGATCCGCCTTCCTCGATGTTTCGTGCCGCACCCAGGAATCGCTTCGGCGGGTACAGGGCGGTGGAGTCGACACCACCGGACAGGATCCGGCCCGACGCGGGTGACGCGTTGTTGTAGGCGCGGCCGAGGCGGGTGATCGAGTCAAGCAGCACCACGACGTCCTTGCCCTGCTCGACGAGCCGCTTGGCGCGTTCGATCGCCAGCTCGGCGACCGACGTGTGGTCCGACGGCGGCCGGTCGAAAGTGGAGGCGATGACCTCGCCCTTGACCGAGCGGGTCATGTCGGTGACCTCTTCGGGCCGCTCGTCGACAAGCACGACCATGAGGTGGCATTCCGGGTTGTTGCGGGTGATCGCGTTGGCGATGTCCTGCAGGATCGTCGTCTTACCCGCCTTGGGCGGGGACACGATCAGGGCGCGCTGGCCCTTGCCGATCGGCATGATCAGGTCGATGACCCTGGTGGTCAGCCGATCCGGGGTGGTCTCCAGACGGAGCCGCTGATTGGGGTACAGGGGCGTCAGCTTGCTGAAGTCGGGGCGCTTTTTCGCGTCCTCGACCGGACCGCCGTTGACGCTGTCCAGGCGGACCAGCGGGTTGAACTTCTGCCGCTGGTTGGGCTGTTCGCCGTCCTTGGGCACGCGGACCGCGCCGGTCACCGCGTCGCCGCGGCGCAGGCCGTTCTTCCGCACCATGTTCATCGAGACGTAGACGTCGTGCGGACCGGCCAGGTAACCGGAGGTGCGGACGAACGCGTAATTGTCGAGCACGTCAAGGATGCCGGCGACCGGCTGGACGACGTCGTCCTCGCGCAGCTCGGTGTCGCCCCCTTCGCCGGACCGCTCACCGCGGCGTCTGCGATCGCGGAAGCGGCGCCCACGGCGGCCCTGACGGCCCTCGCCGTCGTCGTCTTGCTGGTTTTGCTGGTTCGAGCCGCCTCGACCTTGCTGGCCGCCCGAGCCCTGCTGATCCCCGCTCTGGTCGCCGCCGGAATCCTGGCCGCGCTCCTCACCCTGGGAGTCACGCTTGCCGCCCTGACGGGTGCCCCCCTCGCCGGCGGCCCCGCCCTCACGATTGCGTGTGCGTTCGCCGTCGGAGTCGTCGCCGCCGCGGGCGGCGCCGGGCTCGCGGGAGGCGCTGCGCCGTTCGCGTCGGGGCGCTTCGGTGGTCGAACCGTTCTGGTGGTCCTCGCCGGCCGGCGCTTCGGGGGCGGCGGTGTCGGACTTGCCGCTCTCCTCGGGGGCCGCGGGGGCGGAAGTCCCGTTGGACTGTCCCCTGATTTCCTTTATGGCGGCGATGAGTTCGTTCTTGCGCATGCCCGACGTCCCCTTGACGCCGACTTCGTTAGCCAGCGCGCGCAGTTCGGGAAGCACCATGGTGGACAGGGAGCCAACAGGGGCATTGATTTTGCCGTCGGATGTGTCTGGGGTCACGGCGTTCGACACCTCATTGCTGTCGGTGCTCGCGTCAGCCGTGAACAGGTCCGTATCGGTCACGGATTTCCTTTCTTCCCCCGCTGAACAGGTCATCCGGGGGTTTCGTTGCATTCAGCAAATCGCCGAGTGCGCCCAAATATCGACTGTGCAACGGTGATCGCCTTAGTCGGCGGAGTAAGCGGCGAACCTCGTTCACGAGAAGAATTGGTGTGTCCTAGCGGCAAGGCAGTATGGATGCAGATGCAGATGCTGCGATTGCTGGACGGAACCGAGGATAGCCCGCATCTTTGTTGGAAGCAAGCAAACCCTCCGGCCACGCTGTGGATCAACCGGAGACTGTGACGCCCGGGCTCCAGCGAACTCCTTCGCCGGCGGTCATCTCAGTGAGGGCAAATCCATTGGCGGCCCCGTACTCCACCACTTCCGAGGGCAACTCCGGCGCTGTACTGAGCGCAATCAGTGCTGGACCCGCCCCGGAAAGTGTCGCTGACACGTTATGACGCCGGAACAGGCGCAAATATTCCGCGGAACCGGGCATCGCCGGGGCGCGCTGGGGTTGATGCAGCACATCTTCGGTGGCCGGCATCAGCAGGTCCGGGCGTTGGGTCAGCGCTACCACCAGCAAGGCGGCGCGGCTGACGTTGAACCGCGCATCGTCGTGACTCACCTGGGCGGGCAGCAGCACCCGGGTCTCCGCGGTCAGGGAACGCTGCTGGGGTGTGGCCGCGTACAGGCGGATGTCGGGGTGAAGCCGCAGCGGCACCGCCGCATACCGTGGCCGGTCACCGGAGGCGTCGATCCAGGACACCACCGCACCGCCCAGCACGGCGGCGGCGGCGTTATCCGGGTGGCCCTCGAACTCCGAGGACAGCTGAATCAGCTGCGCGTCGCTCAGCGGTTTCGAATCACACTGCGCGACAAGGCCGTTCGCCGCCGCCAGGCCGCCGACCACGGCCGCCGCGGACGAGCCAAGACCGCGGGAGTGTGGGATGGCGTTGCGGCAGCGGACCACCAGGCCCGCGGCCCGGACGCCCGCGGCCCGCAGCCCGCATTCGATGGCGCGCACCACCAGGTGTTCGGGGCCCCGGGGCACCTGCGCGGCGCCCTCGCCCTCGACCAGCACTTCCAGCCCGGAATCGGTTGTCTCCACCACGATTTCGTCGCTGAGACGCAACGCCAGGCCGATGCTGTCGAAACCGGGACCCAGGTTGGCGCTGGACGCCGACACCACGGAGCTTGCCACCAGCCCGGCGGGCAGCATCTGGGACGTCATTTCTTACGCCAGCCCCAGCTTCTCGACGACGAGCACCGGATCGACGGGCAGCGGGGACACGGTGGGCATATCCCTCAGCGCCGTGTCCGGGTCCTTGAGGCCATTGCCGGTCACCGTGCACACCACCGTCGACCCGCGCGCCACCCAACCGTCGTCGACGGCCTTGAGCAGACCGGCGATGCTGGCCGCCGACGCGGGTTCGACGAACACGCCCTCGCTCTCGGCCACCAGGTGGTACGCGGCCAGGATCTCGTCGTCGGTGGCGGCCAGGAACCGGCCGTTGGACTGCTGCTGCGCGTTGACCGCGGCCGCCCACGACGCGGGCGCACCGATGCGTATCGCGGTCGCGATCGTTTCCGGGTGGCTGACCGGAGCGCCGTGCACCAGGGGCGCGGCGCCGGCCGCCTGGGTGCCCAGCATGCGGGGCAGCTTGTCGATCACGCCGTCGTGGTGGTATTCCGTGTAGCCCTTCCAGTACGCGGTGATGTTGCCCGCGTTGCCGACCGGGAGGGCGTGCACGTCCGGCGCGGCGCCCAGCGCGTCGACGATCTCGAACGCCGCCGTCTTCTGGCCCTCGATGCGTACGGGGTTGACGGAGTTGACCAACGCGATCGTCGGGAAGTCGGCGGCCATCTTGCGGGCCAATTCCAGGCAGTCGTCGAAGTTGCCGTCGATCTGAATGATCTTGGCGCCGTGCATGACCGCCTGTGCCAGCTTGCCCATCGCGATCTTGCCCTGCGGGATGAGCACCGCGCAGGTGATGCCGGCGCGGGCGGCGTACGCCGCCGCCGACGCGGAGGTGTTGCCGGTCGACGCGCACAACACGGCCTGCTGGCCGCGCGCCAGTGCGTCGGTGACCGCCATGGTCATGCCCCGGTCCTTGAACGAGCCGGTCGGATTGAGGCCCTCGACCTTGAGATGCACCGTGCAGCCGGTCTTCTCGGAAAGGCGCGTCGCCGCGATCAGCGGGGTGCCGCCTTCGAGGAGGGTGACCGGCGTCCAGTCATCGCCGATCGGCAGGCGGTCCCGGTACGCGGCGATCAACCCCGGCCACGGCTGGTGCACGGCGGTGCGCGGGACGCTCATCGGCCGGTCTCTTCCAGTCGCAGCACACTGGTGACGCCCTGCACGACATCCAGATCCGCCAGCGCGTCGACGGTTTCGGAGAGCGCGGCATCGGTGGCGCTGTGGGTGACGACCACGACGCGGGCTCCCACCCGCCGCCCGCCTTCGTCCACCACGCCCTCCTGGCGAACCTCGGCGATGCTCACCTCACGCTTGGCGAACTCGGCCGCCACCGTGGACAACACACCCGGCTTGTCGGCGACGTTCATGCTGACGTAGTAGCGGGTGGAGATCAAACCCATTGGGGCGACAGGAAGTTGGGCGTACTTGGATTCCTTCGGCCCACGGCTGCCCAGCACCCGGTTGCGGGCGGCCATCACCAGGTCGCCGGTGACCGCGGACGCGGTGGGGGCGCCGCCCGCGCCCTGACCGTAGAACATCAGCCGCCCGGCCGCCGCGGCCTCGACCACGACCGCGTTGAACGCGCCGTTGACCGTGGCCAGCGGATGCGACAGCGGCACCAGCGCCGGGTAGACGCGGGCCGACACCCGTTCCTGACCGTCCTCGGTGGTGACGCGCTCGCAGATGGACAGCAGCTTGATGGTGCAACCCAACGACCGCGCGGAGGCGAAGTCGGCCGGGGTGATCTTGGTGATGCCCTCGCGATAGACGTCGTCGGCGGTCACCCGGGTGTGGAAGGCGATCGACGCCAGGATCGCGGCCTTGGCCGCGGCGTCGTAGCCTTCGACGTCGGCCGTGGGGTCGGCCTCGGCGTAGCCAAGTGCGCTCGCCTCGGCCAGGGCGGTGTCGTAGTCGGCGCCGGTGCTGTCCATCGCGGACAGGATGTAGTTGGTGGTGCCGTTCACGATGCCGGCGACCCGCAGCACCGTGTCCCCCGCCAGCGATTGGGTGAGCGGGCGGATGACCGGGATGGCGCCCGCGACCGCGGCCTCGAAATACAGGTCGACGTGGGCGTTTTCGGCGGCCTGCGCCAGCTCCCCGGTGGAGGTCGCCAGCAGCGCCTTGTTCGCGGTGACGACCGACTTGCCGTGCTCGAGCGCGCGCAGGATGGCCTTTCGCGCCGGTTCCACCGGCCCCATCAACTCCACGACGATGTCGACGTCTTCGCGGGAGACGAGCTCCTCGACGTTGTCGGTGAGCAGCTCGATCGGAACGCCGCGGTCGGCGGCGACCCGCCGGACTCCGACGCCGCGCAACACCAGGGGCGCGCCGACACGAGCCGCGAGATCGT
>NZ_LZIX01000249.1:0-22800 GCF_001666955.1 Mycobacterium sp. E735
CTGGAGAAGCTGCGCGCCCTGGTCCGTGTCTGACAACCACGACCAGCCGTGCCCCGGCGAATCGGCCGCGGCGCGCCTCGATGCACGCCTGGTACCGGCCGCGCTCACCTGCTGGGTGGTGACCGCCGCCGGCATCTGGTGGCCGATCGGCAGGCCGGTGGCGGCGTGCTGTGTGGTGTTGGCCGCCGTCTCCGGCCTGCTGGCCTGGCGCGCCGTGGCTCGATCGGACGGAACCGGTCGGCTGCGGGCCGTCGCCGTCGGCCTGTCCGCGGTCGGCGTCACCGGTGCGGGATTCGGCTTGGCGGTGGCGTTACGCGCCGAAGCGGTAGAGCGTCACCCGATCACGGCCGCGTTCGGGACCGCCGCCCCGGTGACGGTCACCCCTAGCGAAAGCCCGGTGTCGTTGGGCCGCGGGCGGCTCATGTTCCGGGCCACGATGCAGCGCCTGCGCGACGAACAGATCTCGGGCCGGGTCGTCGTCTTCGCGCGCGCCCCGGATTTCGAATCGGACGGCGATGGGCTGATGGTGGGCCGGCCGGTGCGGTTCACGGCGCGGATCGGACACCCGACCCGCCGCGACCTCACCGTCGCGGTGCTCAACGCCTCGGGCCGCCCGACCATGGGCACCGCGGGCGCCGTGCAGCGGGCGGCCCACACCGTGCGCGGTCGGTTCGCCGCCGCGGTGCGCGGCACGCTGCCCGCCGAGCAGGCGGCGATGCTGCCGGCCCTCGTCCTGGGTGACACCTCGGCGGTCACCGCCGAGACGGACCGCGACTTTCGGGCGGCGGGCATGACGCACCTGATGGCGGTGTCGGGCGCCAACGTGACCATCGTCTGCGGGGCCGTGCTGTTCTCGGCGCGCGTGGTCGGACCGCGGGCGGCCGTCGTCCTGGCCGGGCTGGCCCTGGTCGCGTTCGTCGTCGTCGTGCAGCCGACGGCGAGCGTGCTGCGGGCGGCCGTGATGGGCGCCATCGCGCTGGCCGGGGTCCTGACTTCGCGGCGCCGCCAAGCCATTCCGGCGTTATGCGCCACGGTGCTGGGCCTGCTCGCGTTGGCCCCACAATTGGCCGTCGACGTGGGCTTCGCGCTGTCGGTGGCCGCGACCGCCGCGTTGGTCGTCATCGCGCCGGGCTGGTCGCGGCGCCTTGCGGGCAGGGGATGCCCCAAACCGCTGGCCGACGCGCTGTCGATCGCGGCGGCCGCACACGTGGTGACCGCCCCGTTGGTGGCCGGCATCTCCGGGCGGGTCAGCCTGGTGGCGATGGCCGCCAACCTGGCGGCGGCACCCGTCATTGCGCCGATCACGGTGCTGGGCAGCGCCGCCGCTGTGTTGAGCGTGGCATGGGCCGCGGGCGCCCATTTGCTGATCCGCTTCACCGGCCCCGAGCTGTGGTGGGTGGTGCGGGTGGCCCGTTGGTCGGCCGGCGCGCCCGCGGCGACGGTGCCCGTGCCCTCCGGTATGCCCGGGGTGCTGCTCGTCGCCGCGGTGACCGTGCTGATCGTCGTGGTGGTCGCCCGGCGGCGCGGAAGGCGCTGGCTCGGCGCCGCGGCCGCCCTCTGCGCGCTGGCTTGGTGGTTGTCCGACCTGCTGGATCCCGGGGCGGTCTAGTCGGTCGGTCGTGACACCATCGTGGGGTGAGCGACGATTCGCCGTTGCACCTGGTGCTGGGAGACGAGGAGCTGCTGGTCGAGCGGGCGGTGGCCGACGTGCTGCGGTCGGCCCGCCAGCGGGCCGGCGTCGAGGACGTTCCCGTCAGCCGCATGCGGGCGGGTGACGTCAGCACCTATGAGCTCGCCGAACTGCTGAGCCCGTCGCTGTTCGGCGACGAGCGGATCGTCGTCCTGGAGGCGGCCGGGGAAGCGGGCAAGGAGGCGGCTGCGGTGATCGCCTCCGCCGCGGCCGACGTTCCGATGGGCACGATGCTGGTGGTGGTGCACTCGGGGGGAGGGCGGGCCAAGGCGCTGGCCAGTGAGTTGCAGTCGCTCGGCGCCGTCGTACACCCGTGCGCGCGGATCACGAAGCTCAGCGAGCGGGTCGACTTCGTCCGCAAGGAGTTTCGGGCGTTGCGGGTGAAGGTCGACGAGGAGACCGTGACGGCGATGCTGGACGCGGTCGGCTCCGACGTGCGGGAGCTTGCGGCGGCCTGTTCGCAGTTGGTCGCCGACACCGGCGGCGTCGTCGACGCCGCCGCGGTCCGCCGCTACCACAGCGGCAAAGCCGAAGTGAAGGGCTTCGACATCGCGGACAAGGCGGTGGCCGGCGACGTCGCGGGCGCCGTCGAGGCGCTGCGGTGGGCGATGCTGCGCGGTGAGCCACTGGTGGTGCTGGCCGACGCGCTGGCCGAAGCCATCCACACGATCGGGCGGGTCGGGCCGCTGTCGGGCGACCCTTATCGGCTCGCGTCCCAGCTGGGCATGCCCCCGTGGCGGGTGCAAAAGGCCCAGAAGCAGGCACGGTACTGGTCGCGTGACAGCGTGGCGGCGGCGATGAAGGTGGTGGCGACACTCAACGCCAACGTCAAGGGTGCCGTCGCGGACGCCGATTACGCGCTGGAGTCGGCGGTCAGGACGGTGGCCGAGCTGGCCGCCAACCGAACCCGGTGAGCGGGGCTCAGAGCTTGTTGAGCGCGCGCGCCAGGGCGGACTTCTTGTTGGCCGCCTGATTCTTGTGGATCACGCCCTTGCTGGCCGCTTTGTCCAGCTTGCGGGTGGTCGCCGCGAGCAACTCCGTGGCCTTCTCTTTGTCGCCGGCGTGGGCGGCCTCGCGGAACGCGCGGACGGCGGTGCGAAGCGACGACTTCACCGACTTGTTGCGCAGTCGAGCGCGCTCGTTGGTGCGATTGCGCTTCTGCTGCGACTTGATGTTGGCCACGCTTTAGTTCCTTCTGCGATTCGACGTTTGCTTGGGGCGCCGGATACCACCACGGCGACTGCCCAGGTTATCAGTCGGTTACGTTTTCTCCCAAAACGGGAACCCGTGGCCTGCCATAACGTCAATTTGAGGCAGCATCTAACACCGTGAGTCTTCCGAGTCAGCTTGAGGAAACCAGGGGGAGTTTGCGCGCCGCGCGCAGCGAGCGCATTTTCGGCGGATACAACACGTCGTCGGACGTGTACGCGATGGCCTTCGACGAGATGTTCGATGCGCATGGCGCCGTGCGGGGACCCTACAAGGGCATCTACGCCGAGCTCGCCCCGTCGGACGCCTCGGAGCTCAAGGCGCGCGCCGACGCCTTGGGCCGCGCGTTCATCGACCAGGGCATCACGTTCTCGCTGTCGGGCCAGGAGCGGCCTTTTCCGCTCGACCTGGTTCCCCGGGTCATCTCGGCCGCCGAATGGAGCCGGTTGGAGCGCGGCATCATCCAGCGCGTGAAGGCCCTCGAGATGTATCTCGACGACATCTACGGCGACCAGGAGATCCTCAACGACGACATCATCCCGCGCCGCCTGATCACCTCCTGCGAGCATTTCCACCGCGAGGCGATGGGCATCGTCCCGCCCAACGGCGTGCGCATCCACGTTGCCGGCATCGACCTGATTCGCGACGAGAAGGGGAATTTCCGCGTCCTCGAGGACAACCTGCGTTCGCCCTCCGGGGTGTCGTACGTCATGGAGAACCGGCGGACCATGGCGCGGGTCTTTCCGAATCTGTTCGCCACCCACCGGGTGCGTGCGGTCGACGACTACGCGTCCCACCTGCTGCGGGCCCTGCGCAATTCCGCGGCCACCAACGAGGCCGACCCCACGGTGGTGGTGCTGACCCCTGGTGTGTACAACTCGGCCTACTTCGAGCACTCGCTGCTGGCCCGCCAGATGGGCGTCGAGCTCGTGGAAGGTCGCGACCTGTTCTGCCGGGACAACCAGGTGTACATGCGCACGACCGAAGGGGAGGTGCAGGTCGACGTCATCTACCGGCGCATCGACGACGCCTTCCTGGACCCGCTCCAGTTCCGGGCCGACTCGGTGCTGGGCGTGGCAGGCCTGGTCAACGCCGCGCGCGCCGGCAACGTCGTCGTGTCCAGCGCGATCGGCAATGGCGTCGGCGACGACAAGCTCGTCTACACCTATGTGCCGACCATGATCGAGTACTACCTGGGTGAGAAGCCGTTGCTGGCCAACGTCGAGACCTACCGGTGCTGGCTCGACGACGAACGCGAAGAGGTGCTGGACCGGATCGACGAGTTGGTGCTCAAGCCGGTCGAAGGGTCCGGCGGGTACGGCATCGTGTTCGGGCCGGAAGCCTCCGAGAAGGAGTTGGCCACGGTCGCCAGGAAGGTTCGCGACGATCCGCGCAGCTGGATCGCCCAGCCGATGATGGAGCTGTCGACCGTGCCGACGCAGATCGGAAACACGCTCGCGCCGCGATACGTCGACCTGCGGCCTTTCGCGGTCAACGACGGAGACGATGTGTGGGTGCTGCCCGGCGGGCTGACCCGGGTCGCCCTGGTCGAGGGTTCGCGGGTGGTCAACTCCAGCCAGGGTGGCGGCTCGAAGGACACCTGGGTGCTGGCGTCGCGGACCTCGGCCGGCGACCACGAGCTCGGCGCCGCGGAAGTGGTGCGCTCGCTGCCGGAGTCGATGCCCGACCCGGAGGTGGACGGCGCTCCGCGGCTGACGCAAACCCAGTCGCTGACCAGGGAATCACCCCAGGAACAGCAGCTTCAGCAACAGCAGCGGCGGAGGAGGCGCTGATGCTGGCCCGCAACGCCGAGGCGCTGTTCTGGATCGGCCGCTATGTCGAGCGCGCCGACGACACCGCCCGCATCCTCGACGTGGTGCTGCACCAGCTGCTCGAGGATTCCAGCGTCGACCCGGACCAGACGTCTCGGCTGCTGCTGCGGGTGCTCGGGATCGATCCCCCGAGCCATGACCTGGACGTCTGGTCATTGACCGACCTGGTGGCCTTCAGCACCAATGCCTCGGGCGGTTCATCGATTGTCGACGCGATCACGGCGGCGCGGGAAAACGCGAAGTCGGCGCGGGAGGTCACCTCCAGCGAGATCTGGGAGTGCCTCAACGGCACCTATCATGCCCTGGCCGAACGCGAGCGCGCGGCCAAACGCCTTGGGCCCCATGAATTCCTGTCCTACATCGAGGGGCGCGCGGCGATGTTCGCCGGGCTGGCCGACTCGACGTTGTCACGCGACGACGGGTACCGCTTCATGGTGCTGGGCCGTGCGATCGAGCGGATCGACATGACGGTGCGGCTGTTGCTTTCGCGGGTGGGGGACAGCGCTTCCTCCCCGGCGTGGGTGACGTTGCTGCGCTCCGCGGGCGCGCACGACACCTACCTGCGCACCTATCGCGGCGTGCTCGACGCCAGCCGCGTGGTCGAGTTCATGCTGCTCGACCGGCTGTTCCCGCGTTCGGTGTTCTATTCGCTGCGGCTGGCCGAACACAACCTCGACGAACTGCTGCACAACCGCCAGAGCCGCATCGGGGCCACGGGGGAGGCGCAGCGGTTGCTCGGGCAGGCCCGCAGCGAGCTGGAATTCGTGCAACCCGGTGTGCTGCTGGAGTCGCTGGAGAGCCGCTTGGCCGGACTGCAGCGAACGTGTCGCGACGTCGGAGAAGCGTTGTCCGTGCAGTACTTTCACGTCACTCCGTGGGTGGCGTGGTCGGATGCCGCCGACCGCCGGCTGGTCAGCAGGCAGGGGGACGCCTGATGTGGCGGCTGCGGGTGGTGCACACCACCGGATACGCCTACCAGTCGGCGGTGACCGCCTCCTACAACGAGGCGCGGCTGACCCCGCGGTCGAACACCAGGCAGAACGTCATCCTCAATCGCGTCGAGACGATCCCGGCCACCCGGTCCTACCGCTACATCGACTATTGGGGCACCGCGGTGACGGCGTTCGATCTGCACGCGCCGCACACCGATCTCACCGTGACGTCGTCCTCGGTGGTCGAGACCGAGCAGCCGGAACCGGCGGTGACCGACGTCGGCTGGGACGATCTGCGATCCGCGGCGGTGATCGATCGGTTCGACGAGTTGCTGCGCCCCACCGCGCACACCCCGGCGAGCAAAAAGGTTGTCTCCATAGCCAAGAAGATCGCCAAGGCGCACCAGCCCGCCGAGGCCGTCGCCGCCGCGGCGCACTGGGTGCGCGGCGAGCTGGACTACTTGCCGGGCACCACCAGCGTGCACTCGTCGGGGCTGGACGCGTTGAACGCGGGCAAGGGTGTGTGCCAGGACTTCGTGCACCTTTCGCTGATGTTGTTGCGCGCCATGGGGATTCCGGCGCATTACGTGTCGGGTTATCTGCATCCCAAGCGCCACGCCGTCGTCGGGGACACGGTGGACGGGCGCAGCCACGCCTGGATTCAGGCGTGGACCGGGGGGTGGTGGAGCTACGACCCGACCAACGAGACCGAGATCTCCGAGCAGTACGTCAGCGTGGGCGCCGGCCGCGACTACACCGACGTTCCACCCCTGAAGGGCATCTACTCCGGAGAGGGTGCGACCGATCTCGACGTCGTCGTGGAGGTCACCCGGCTGGCTTAGCCGTTCGGGCATAGCGTGCACGCATGGACTACAGCGCGCGCCGGCCCGCCGGCTTCTCGTTGCCGCTGCTTTCGACGCTGTGCGTGACGCTGCTCTTCGGCGGGATCGCCGTCGGCGTCGGCCTGGGCGGCGTGATGCCGTTGCCGTATGGGCCGGCGGCCGCGGTCGTGGCCTACGTCCGCGCGCAGCCGGTCGCCGGGCGCGTCGTCGCGGTTGCGACGTTCGCGTCGTCGGTCCCCCTGGCCGTCTACGCCGCGACGGTGGGCGTGCGGCTGCGGCGCCTCGGGGCGGGCGGGCCGGGAGCCGCGATCGCGCTGACGGGGGGCATCTTGGCGGCGGGCGCGCTGGGGCTGTGCGGATTGTTGGCCTGGCCGCTGTCGCAGCCCGGAGTCGCCGCGGACGCGCCGTTGGTCCGGGTCCTGTACTTGCTGGTGTTCCTCGTCGGCGGCCCGGGGCATATCGTCGCCCTGGGTCTGCTGGTGGCCGCGATGGCGGCAACCTCGCTGAACCTGGGGGTGCTCCCGAGGCCGGTCGCCTGGGCCGGCCTGGTAACCGCCGCCCTCGCCGAAGCGGCGCTCGGGGTGTTGATCTGGCCGGATCTGGGCGTGATCCTGCCAATCGCGCGGGTGCTGGCGCTGTCTTGGCTGGTGCTGGCCGGGGCGCTGCTGCCGTTGCGGCGCAACGACATTCGGGAATGAGGAGTTACGGGGAGTCGATCTCGACGCGATGCAGGTCGTCGCCGAGCTCGATCCGCCCGCCGAACCGCGATGCCGCCAGCGCCCGCCACTGTTCTTCTTGGCCCGGCACCAGCGCCGGCACGTAGTGCGTCATGACGAGGGTGCCGACCCCCGCGCGTGCGGCGGTTTCCGCCGCCTCTTCTACGGACGAGTGGTAGTCGCAGATGTCCTGCAGCCGTTGTTGCGGGATGTTGGCGACGATGTCCTTGCGGATCACGGTGTGCACCAGCGCGCCGGCTCCCGCGGCCAGCTCGTCGAGGCCCGCGCAGGGGACCGTGTCCCCGGCGAGCACCACCGACGCCGTCCCGTAGTCGACGCGAAACCCGATCGTTGGCGCCACCGGCCGGTGATCGGTCGGCGCGACGCGGATCGACACGCCATCGCGGTCCCACACCGCCCCGTCGGTGCATTCGTGGACCTCGACCGCCGGCGGGGCGTTCAGGTCGGCGTGGTGGGCGAGCCGGTACTCGATGTCGTGGCGGAACGCGTGCAGCGTGGCCTCGACCGTCTCCGCTATCCCGGGCGGCCCGATGATCGGCAGCGGCGCCGGATCGGGCGCGAAGGTGCTGATCCAGCGGGTGATCAGGAGATCACCGAGGTCTCCGATGTGGTCGCTGTGCAGATGGGTGATCAGCAGCGCCGACAATCCCGCCGCGCCCACGCCGACCGCCGCCGCGCGCTGCAATACACCGCGGCCGCAGTCCACCAGAAATACCTGCCCGCCGGCCCGCACCAGAGTCGACGGCCCGGCGCGGTTTGGGTCGGGGATCGGGCTTCCGGTCCCGAGCAGCGTGATCTCGATCATGGCCCTTATCTTGCAAGCCCCAGCCCCGCGCAGTGGCCCAATCGCGCGATCAGACCCGGCGCGGCGGCGCGGGCCGGTTTCGAACGCCGACGTCAGGGTATGGACACGGATCGGCTACCGGTTCTCGCCATGGCTTTTGCGCCGCGCGAGTTAGCCGTAGCCTGGTGTGAAGCCGATCACAACCAGCTGGAGGCCTTGATGCGGATTGCAGACGTCTTGCGGAACAAGGGCGCGGCGGTGGTGACCATCAATCCCGAGGCGACGGTCAAAGAGCTGCTCGCGGGCCTCGCCGAGCAGAACATCGGCGCCATGGTGGTGGTAGGCGACGAGGGCGTCGTCGGCATCGTCTCCGAGCGCGACGTCGTGCGTCAGCTGCACACCCATGGCGCCAGCGTGCTGTCACGCCCGATCTCGAAGATCATGACCGCTACCGTCGCGACCTGCACAAAGGCCGACACGGTGGATTCGCTGAGCGTGCTGATGACCAAGAACCGGGTGCGTCACGTCCCGGTGCTCGACGGCAAGAAGCTGATCGGCATCGTCAGCATCGGCGACGTGGTGAAGACCCGGATGGAAGAACTCGAGGCCGAGCACCAGCAGCTGCAGTCCTACATCACGCAGGGCTGAGCGCCGCGCGACAGGCGCCTAGCTCCACGAGTAGTCGGCGCGCAACCGCTCGGCCACCAGGTCGAAGATCTCCCGATCCAGAATCGCGCCCTCGCGGCGAATGCTTTCCTCCGGCACGTCGAGCACCCGGTCCAGCCTGACCCAGCTGTGCCTGCCCTCGTAGTCCCACGCCCCGGAGCCGATCCGGACCCAGTCCCGGTCCTCGGCGTGGCGCTCCTGGCTGGACAGCATCAACCCCAGCAACACCCGACGGTCCCGCCCAACGACGAGCACCGGCCGGTCCTTGCCGCGGGTCGGATCGTCTTCGTAGACGACCCACGTCCACACGATCTCGCCGGGATCGGCTCGACCGTCGAGGTCCGGGGCGTAGACCAGCTTGCGCGCCCGCTGGCCGGTGGGGAAGCTCGTGCTGGTCACCGGGCGGCCCGCGGTGACGGCCGGCGGTTGCGGCGCGGCGGCCGCGATGACGTTCGCGGTGATCTTGACGGCCTGCTGCAGTTCTCGCAGCACCGTCTGCGAGTTCTGCACGTGCCGGGCCAGCCGCGGGGCCCGATCGAAGACCAGGTTCTCGGCAAACCGCTGGAACGTCTTCCACTGGGATTTGCGGGCAGACGCCATATTCGCAGCATAGACGCGCGCGTGCGGGTGCGATTGTGTCCAAGTAGGTCTCGGGCACCCCGCCTAGATACCCTGGACATACCAACTGAGCCGGCGTTCACGCCGCCGCGAGCATGTCCAGACCAGGAGATTCCCATCAGCAGTTTCGCCGACAAGACCTTCACCGCGCCGGCGCAGATTCGGAACTTCTGCATCATCGCCCACATCGATCACGGCAAGTCCACGCTGGCGGACCGGATGCTTCAGCTCACCGGCGTCGTCGACGAGCGATCGATGCGCGCGCAGTACCTGGACCGGATGGACATCGAGCGCGAGCGCGGGATCACCATCAAGGCGCAGAACGTGCGGTTGCCCTGGAAGGTTGGCGACGAAGAGTACGTCCTGCACCTGATCGACACCCCCGGGCACGTGGACTTCACCTACGAGGTGTCGCGGGCACTGGAGGCGTGCGAGGGTGCGGTGCTGCTGGTCGACGCGGCCCAGGGCATCGAGGCGCAGACGCTGGCCAACCTGTACCTCGCGCTGGACCGCGACCTGCACATCATCCCGGTACTCAACAAGATCGACCTGCCGGCCGCCGACCCGGACCGCTACGCGGGCGAGATCGCCCACATCATCGGCTGTGAGCCCGGAGATGTGCTGCGGGTGTCCGGCAAGACCGGCGAGGGCGTCGCCGACCTGCTCGACCACGTCGTGCGCGAGGTGCCGCCTCCGCAGGGCGACGCCGACGCGCCGACCCGCGCGATGATCTTCGACTCCGTCTACGACATCTACCGCGGTGTGGTGACCTACGTCCGGGTGATGGACGGCAAGATCGTCCCGCGGGAGCGCATCCTGATGATGTCCACCGGCGCCACCCACGAGCTGCTCGAGGTGGGCATCGTCTCGCCCGAACCGAAAGCCAGCGCGGGCCTGGGGGTCGGCGAGGTCGGCTACCTGATCACGGGCGTGAAGGACGTCCGCCAGTCCAAGGTCGGTGACACGGTGACGACGGCCCGGCACGGCGCCACCGAGGCGCTGACGGGATACCGCGAACCCAAGCCGATGGTCTACTCGGGCCTGTATCCGGTGGACGGCTCCGATTACCCCGTTCTGCGTGACGCCCTGGACAAGCTGCAGCTCAACGACGCGGCGCTGACCTACGAGCCGGAAACGTCGGTGGCGCTGGGCTTCGGCTTCCGGTGCGGGTTTTTGGGCCTGCTGCACATGGAGATCACCCGCGAGCGCCTGGAGCGCGAATTCGACCTGGACCTGATCTCGACGTCGCCCAACGTCGTCTACCGGGTGATCAAGGAGGACGACACCGAGATCGTGGTGACCAACCCGTCGGACTGGCCCGAGGGCAAGGTGCGCACGGTCTACGAACCGGTCGTCAAGACCACGATCATCGCGCCCAGCGAGTTCATCGGCACCATCATGGAGCTGTGCCAGGCGCGCCGCGGCGAGCTGGGCGGCATGGACTACCTGTCGCCCGAGCGGGTCGAGTTGCGCTACACGATGCCGCTCGGCGAGATCATCTTCGACTTCTTCGACTCGCTGAAGTCGCGCACCCGCGGCTACGCCAGCCTGGACTACGAGGAGGCCGGCGAGCAGGAGGCCCAGCTGGTCAAGGTCGACATCCTGCTGCAGGGCGAAGCCGTCGACGCGTTCAGCGCGATCGTGCACAAGGACGGGGCTTCGGCCTACGGCAACAAGATGACCACCAAGCTCAAGGAGCTGATTCCGCGCCAGCAGTTCGAGGTGCCGGTGCAGGCGGCCATCGGTTCGAAAATCATTGCGCGCGAGAATATCCGGGCAATCCGCAAGGATGTGCTATCCAAGTGCTACGGCGGAGACATCACCCGCAAACGCAAGCTGCTGGAAAAGCAGAAGGAAGGCAAGAAGCGGATGAAGACCATCGGGCGGGTGGACGTGCCGCAGGAAGCCTTCGTGGCGGCGCTGTCCACCGACGCCGGCGGCGACAAGGGCAAGAAGTAGCCGTGCTGCTGATGCGAGCCGTCACTGTCGTCGGTCTCAGCCTGCTGGGCACCGGATGCGTCACGACAGTGGCCGGAACCCCAACCCGCACCGGCCCTCTCGGCGCGTCCGCGTTGCCGCTCGAACAGGTCCTACCGGACGACGCGGAGGTCAGCGTCGCGGTGGGAAACGAGCTGCCGCCCCACAGTCCGCCGCTGGTGGGTGGTATCGAGGTGCTGCCCAACGGGATTCGTGACGCCGGCGGCGCCGCTCCCATCGAATGCCTCGGCGCCGTCGACCCGGCGATGCGCCTCGTCTACGAAACCGGCCCGGTGCGCCGCGTCGCGACGCAGCGCTACTGGAATTACGGCTCCGGCGTGCAGGTGTCCAGCGCAACGGCAGCGGCGATCGAGCTGGCGACCGCGTCCGACGCGCAGCGACTCTTCGCGTCCTTCGTGCAGCAATGGCAACACTGCACGGACACCACGGTCACCATGTACACACACGATGAGAGCGCCACCGAGTTGTACTCGAAGGTGACCGACGTCCGAGTCGACGGGCCGGTACTTTCCGCCACCGTCATCGCCTGGGACAACCATCACACCCCGCCAACCCCGGACGAGCGGGCGGTGGGCACCGCGGGCGACGTCATCGCCGACGTCAAGGTCGCCGTCGCGCCGCACGTGCAGGCCGGGACGCGGGCTGTCGACGTCGTTCAGGCGATGTTGCGAAAAGTCTCGAGCACCAACTGATGTCGATGCGCCGGACGATCCTCGCCTGCCTGTTGACCGTCGCGCTCGCGACGGGCTGCACGGTCGACGGCACCGCGCGGCCCGCGCCGAATCTGAAACCGCACCCGGTGATTGGGCAACCCGTTAAGAAAGTGCTCCTCGATGACGCTGAGCTGTCGAAGCTGCTGGGCCAGTCCTTCGGGAGCAAGAACGAACTCCCGGCGCGGTTCGGCGGTCCCGAGGTGCTGCAGCCGGCCTTCGGCGCGGCCTCGCCCGCCAACTGCGTCGGTGTCACCTCGATGATGGTGAAGGACGCGTACCGATCCGCCGACGTCAAGAACGCCGCGCGGGAGACGTGGTGGAACCAGCGCGGACCGGCGAAGGTGATCAGCGTCGCCGAGGGCGTGGTCGCGCTGTCCAGCACCGGCGGGGCCGCCGCGCTGTTCCAACAGTTTGCACAACAGTGGCGCGACTGTGAGGGCACGACCGTGACCATCGGACGTCCCAGCATCATCATCGACCGCCCCGCGATCGTCTTCTCGGACACCATCTCTGAGGTAAGGGTCTCCGAATCGGTTCTGGCCGCGACCGTTTCGATCGACACCCAATTGCCCGGCATACCGTCGAGCGGGCCCAGGCCCGAGGCGCGCGCCATCGGCGTGCGGGGGAACTGCCTCGTCGAAGTCGAAGTGGCGTTCTTCAATTCGACGCGCTCGTCGGATGAGGGCTCCGGCGATGTGCACCGCAGCGCCATCGACATCGCGCACGCCATGATGGACAAGGTCAGCGGGCTGAGCTGACCGGCAGCTGCCACAAACCTGGGACTTCTCTGGGGGTTGACCTGTGCTCACGCGTGGGCGACGGCTTCGCCGCGCCGTCGAGCCTAAGCTCGGGTGAAGTGGGAGGTAGCCGAGAAGCGCATGGAAAGAATTTGCGGTAGCGAATTGCCGCCTTCTGCGTTTGTCGCCGTGGCGACCGGTAGAAGCGGCGGCCGGCGAGCACGTTGTTACGCCGTAGCACTTTTGGTCGTGCTGATCTCGGCCACGGGCTGCTCCACCACCGTCGGTGGCGCGGCGCGGGCTCCGGCGAACCTCACGACGCGATTCCTCGACGGGCACACCCTCGAGCGGGTGCTCCTCGGCAAGAGCGCGCTGTCCCGCGTTGTCCGGGAGCCCGTGGAACTCGACCCGGGTTTCCCACCGTTTGTCGGGGGACCCGAGATGTTGGGTCGCGTGCGGTCGGAGGGGTCCGAAAGCTGCCTCGGGGTGGCAGTGATGATGCGGGCGGGCGCCTATCGGTCCGCGAACGTCAAAGCCGTTGCCTTCACTACCTGGCGGCCCACTGCCCCGTCCGGCGCGGCGGTCATCCGCGTGCAGGAGGCCGCCATCGGCCTGCCCACGGCCGATCAGGCCTACGCGCTGTTTTCGACGATCGCCAGGCGGTGGCAAGAATGCGACGGAAAGACCGTCCCCATTGCGGGCGGCAGTCTGCCGCTGGAAGTGAAAGTGAGTCACGTGCAAAGCGCGAGTTCCGTTGTCGCCGCGACTATTTCGACACAGTGGAACATGCCACCGTCGTTTTCGCCGCCAGCGCTTCCCGCTGAGCGGGCTGTCGGTGTCCGGGACAATTGCCTCATCGAAGTTGAGGTCGACTTCTTCGACGCACCAAGCGCATTGCAAGACGGCACGCGTGATGCGAACGCCAGGGCGCTCGACATCGCCCAAGTCATGCGAGACAAGGTGAGCGCGCTGAGCTGATTCGCGGTGTTGATGGCGGCGACCCGCGTCGCCCGGCCTGACGGCCGCGCTCGCGATCGCCGCGGTGTTGATGGCGGCGACCCGCGTCGCCCGGCCTGACGGCCGCGCTCGCGATCGCCGCGGTACGGATGGCGGCGACCCGCGTCGCCCGGCCTGACGGCCGCCCTCGCGATCGCCGCGGTACCGATGGCGGCGACCCGCGTCGCCCGGCCTGACGGCCGCGCTCGCGATCGCCGCTACATCGGCGCGTTGGCGGGCTGGAACATCCCGGAGCCGTCGGCCTCCTCCTCGGCGCGGATCACGTGCACCACGGCGTTGATCAGCGCCAGGTGGGTGAACGCCTGCGGGAAGTTGCCCAGGTGCCGGCCGGTCCGTGGCTCGATCTCCTCGGCGTAGAGGTGCAACGGGCTGGCATAGGACAGCAGCCGCTCGCACAACCGCTTGGCCCGCGCCACCTCGCCGATCTCCACCAGGGCCGACACCAGCCAGAACGAGCAGATCGTGAACGTGCCCTCCTCGCCGGACAACCCGTCGTCGGTCTCCTCCACCCGGTAGCGCAGCACCAGGCCCTCCGAGGTGAGTTCGTTGGCGATGGCCAGCACGGTGTTGCGCACCCGCGGATCGTCCGGCGGCAGGAAGCGGGTCAGCACCACGAGCAGCAGCGAGGCGTCCAGCGCGTCGCTGCCGTAGCGCTGGGTGAACACCCCGCGGGCGTCCACCCCGTGTTGCAGGATGTCCTCCTTGATCTCCTCGGCGATCGCCCGCCACTGCTGGGCGTAGCTCTTCTCGCCCTGCCGCTCGGCCAGCTTCGCCCCGCGGTCGAGCGCGACCCAGCACATCACCTTCGACGAGGTGAAGTGCTGCGGCTCGCCGCGGACCTCCCAGATGCCCCGGTCGGGTTCTCGCCAGTGCTTGATGGCCTCCTCGACCTGCTTCTTGAGCACCGGCCACAGCGTCTCGGGGACCTGCTCGCGCGACTTGGCGTGCAGGTAGAAGGAGTCGAGGATGGAACCCCAGATGTCGTGCTGCACCTGGTCGTAGGCGCCGTTGCCGATGCGCACCGGGCGCGCATGGTCGTAGCCGGACAGGTGATGGAGTTCCTCCTCCACCAGGCTGCGTTCGCCGCCCACTCCGTACATCACCTGCAGCGGGTGCCGTTCGTTGCTGTTGGCGCCGGAGACGTCGGCGATGAACGCGAAGAAGTCGTCGGCCTCGCGGTCCAGTCCCAGCGTGTAGAGACCCCACAACGCGAACGTCGAGTCACGCACCCACGCGTAGCGGTAGTCCCAATTGCGTTCGCCCTGAGGCGTTTCCGGAAGCGACGTGGTGCTGGCCGCCAGCAGCGCCCCGGTCGGCGAGTAGGTCAGCCCCTTCAGCGTGAGCGCGCTGCGCTGCAGGTACGCCCGCCACGGGTGGTCAGGGAAGTTGCCGATGTTGATCCACTGCCGCCAGCATTCGGTGGTCTGCCACATCTTGTCGGCGGCCTCTTCGTAGGTCTGCGGCGCCGGATGCTTTGTCCAGCTCAGCGCGACGAACACGTCGTCGCCCTCTTTCATCCGGGTGCGCGCCCGCGCCTCGCGACCCTCCAGCCCGATCCGCAGGTTGCTGGTGAGCCGCAGTGTCGGGTGGGCGTCGGGCTGCTTGGTCGCCCGGGCCACCGCCTCGCCGTACGCATTGGCCGAGTACTCCCAGGTGGCGCCGACGCGGTGGTAGTCGAACGCGGGCTCGCAGCTCATCATCAGCTCGACCGTGCCGCTGACGCAGCGCACCGTGCGCAGCAGGATGTGCTCGGCGTCCCAGTCCATCGGGGTGCGGCGGTGCGTCCTCGACCGGCGCTCGATGTCGTGCCAGGGCCCCATCACCAGCGCGTCGCGCACGATCAGCCACCCGGTGTGGGTTTGCCACGTGGTCTCCATGATCAGGCTGCCCGGCAGGTAGCGGCGGGCCGAGGGCACCGAGACGCCGTAGGGGCCGAGCCGGAAATGGCCGGCGCTGCGGTCCAGGATCGCGCCGAACACGCTGGGGGAGTCCGGCCGGGGCACGCACAGCCATTCGACGGATCCGGCGGGCGAGATCAGGCACGTCGTCTCCCAGTCGGACAGGAACGCGTAGTCGGCGATCGGCGGAAACGGGTTCCGTAGTGCCCCGCTGGAAGCCAGGGGCGCCGGCGCGCTGAAGTCGATGGGTGACGGCAACGTCGCCGGGGCCGTTTCGAATGCCTCCTCGGGCATGGCGTCGGCGGGCTGGTCGTCGGGCTGAGCGTGCAGGACCATCCCGACATCATCATCTGTGGAGCGGTCCCCCGTCCATTTTTTCGCCGACGTGGCGTCACTCTGTGTCAACCGCGGCGTCGGGCGAACCTCGGGGCGTGCTCGGGCAGCGGGCCGATTGCGACGAGGTAGCCGAGCAGTCTCCGCAGGGCTGTGGAGCGGCCCACCAGCCGCACGCCCGGTGGCGCGCGGTCCTCGTTCCGGGCCACCGCCGCGGCGATCACGTTGGCGTGGATCCCCCGTTGCGCGGCCTGCAGCAGCGCGGTGGGCAGCCAGCGGCGCGCCTGCACCCGGGCCAGCCGCCAGACGGGCACCCGACCCGTGCGCAGCGGGCCGGCCAGGATGCGGGCGGCGGCCACCGCGTCGGCCACCGCGAGGTTGATGCCGATCCCGCCGACCGGCGACATCGCGTGCGCGGCGTCGCCGATGAGCAGGACGCCGTCGGCATACCAGCGGCGAAGCCGATTCAGTTGCACATCAAGCAGTTTCACGTCGTCGAATGACGTCAGCGTCCGCACGCGGTCACCCAGCCAGGGCACCATGGCGACCAGCACCCGGTGCAGCGCCTCGATGCCCTCGGCCCGCAGCTGGGTGTCGGTTCCCTTCGGGATGATGTAGGCGATCTGGTAGTAGTCGCCGCGATCGATCACGATGACCGCGTGCCCGGCTCGCAGCACCCCGCCCAGCCCCCGCGGATCCCCGGGATGGCGGGGCAACCGGAACCACCAAACGTCCATGGGCGCGCCGAAGCTGTGCGGTTCGAGGCCGACCGCCGAACGCACCGTGGAGGAGCGGCCGTCGCAGGCGACGGTCAGCTCGGCGCGCATGCTCCCAACCTCGCCGGTCTGGTTGCGGTAAGTGACGCCGACGACCCGGTCTCCGTCCCGGATCACGCCGGTCACCTCGGTGCTGCGCAGCAGCCGGAAGCTCGGCTCGGCCTCGGCCGCGGTGGCCACCAACTCCAGGAAGTCCCATTGCGGCACCAGGGCGATGTGCTTGTGGGCGCCGGGCAGGCGGGTCAGGTCGAGCGCCACCGGTTCGTTCTGTATCTCCATGCGGACGGTGTCGATGAGGCGATGCGGGATCTGCGCGAACCGCGCGCCCAAGCCCAGCTCGTCGAGCAGGCGCAGCGTGCTCGCGTGCACGGTGTCGCCGCGAAAGTCGCGCAGGAAGTCGGCGTGCTTTTCCATCACCGTGACGTCAACGCCGGCGCGGGCCAGCAGCAGTCCCAGCACCATCCCCGCCGGGCCGCCACCGACGATCAGGCAGGCCGTCGCCCCGGGCGCGGGTGGCGGGGCGGACATGCGCCGATCTTGGCACATTGGAATTCCACTGCACGGCCGAATAGGGTGAGCCGCGTGGCCGCGTTCCTGAATTGGTGGGACGGCAACGAGCTGTGGCTTTCCGGGCTCGCTTTCGTGCTGCAAGCCATGGTGGTGATGCCGGTCGTGCTCGTCGTGGCCGCGGTCACGGCGGGGCTGCTCGACGGCCTGCTTGGCAAGAGCATCGCCCTGATGCGCCGGGCCCGCCACGCCGGTGAGGCGCCCGGGTAACCCGCATGCCTCGGTCGCACGTGACGTTGATTCTGGTCGCGCTCGTGGTGCTGGTCATCGTCGCGTGGTGGCTGACGCACTGAGCGCGGTTTGCCGGCTCGGCCCCTCGAGCGGTGGCGGGCATGCCGATTCCTGTTAGGCTTCCCGCCATGCATGTGACATCCGGTGTGGAACGCCATGTCTTCGTGCACTGTTGTCGCTGACTGCCAAACCCGTGTGCGGTCTGGTATGGGGTTCGTGAGGTCTCCCTCCGTTTAAAGGCGCCTTTCCGCAGCAACGGGACAATCGTCCGTAAGTCCCCGTCCTGGAAGGCCCGAATGCCCAACCACATCGCAAGGCGTTGGCGACCGGCGACCATCTTCGCCCTCGTCGTGGCGGTCATCGCGGGGTGTAGTGGTGGGCCCAGTGACGTCGTGGGGGGGAGCGGCCCGAACAACGCGCGCACGAGCATCACTCTGGTCGCCTACTCGGTCCCAGAACCCGGCTGGAGCAAGGTGATTCCGGCGTTCAACGCCGCCGAGGAGGGCAAGAGCGTCCAGGTGATCACCTCCTACGGTGCCTCGGGCGACCAATCGCGCGGAGTCGTCGACGGCAAGCCCGCGGACGTCGTGAATTTCTCCGTCGAACCCGACATCACCCGATTGGTGAAGGCGGGCAAGGTCTCCAAAGACTGGAATACCGACGCCACCAAGGGAATTCCGTTCGGTTCGGTCGTCACCCTGGTGGTGCGCAAGGGCAACCCGAAGAACATCAGGGACTGGGACGACCTGCTGCGGCCGGGGGTGGAGGTCATCACGCCCAGCCCACTTAGTTCGGGATCGGCCAAATGGAACCTGCTGGCGCCGTACGCGGTCAAGAGCGAAGGGGGCAGCAACGCCCAGGCCGGCGTCGAGTTCATCAGCAAGTTGGTGCATGAACACGTCAAGCTGCGTCCCGGTTCGGGGAGGGAGGCCACCGATGTTTTCGTCCAGGGCAGTGGGGACGTGCTGATCAGTTACGAGAACGAGGCGATCGCCACCGAGCGCGCAGGCAAGCCGGTCGAGCACATCAACCCGCCGCAGACGTTCAAGATCGAGAACCCGGTGGCGGTGGTCACCACCAGTCCCCACCTGGACGCCGCGGTCGCCTTCAAGAACTTCCAGTACACGGCCGCCGCGCAGAAGGTGTGGGCACAGGCCGGTTTTCGGCCCGTCGACCCGGCCGTCGCCGCCGAATTCCGCGCCCAGTTTCCGGCGCCGGCGAAACTGTGGACGATCGCCGACCTCGGCGGCTGGACCGCGGTCGACCCGCAGCTTTTCGACAAGAGCACCGGCAGCATCACCAAGATCTACACGCAGGCCACCGGATGACGGCCGCGATCACGCCCGACCCCCAGGCGATCAGGCCCGAGCTCGGCGATCCCGCCGGTTACCCCGGGCGCGGGCCGGTCAAGGCCCGGCGGGCCCGCGGCACCACGTCGCTGCGCGTCGGCGTCGCGACGCTGTGGCTGTCGGTGATCGTGCTGCTGCCGCTGGCCGCGATCGCCTGGCAGGCCGCCGGCGGCGGCTGGCACGCCTTCTGGCTGGCTGTCAGCTCCAACGCGGCGCTGGAGTCGTTCCGGGTGACCCTGACCATTTCCGCCGGGGTCACCGTGGCCAACCTGGTGTTCGGCCTGGTGATCGCCTGGGTGCTGGTGCGCGACGACTTCGTCGGCAAGCGGCTCGTCGACGCGATCATCGACCTGCCGTTCGCGCTGCCCACCATCGTCGCCAGCCTGGTGATGCTGGCCCTCTACGGCAACAACAGTCCGGTGGGGTTGCACCTGCAGCACACCGCGTGGGGCGTGGCGGTGGCGCTGGCCTTCGTCACGCTGCCGTTCGTGGTGCGCGCGGTGCAGCCGGTGCTGCTGGAAATCGACCGGGAGACCGAGGAGGCGGCGGCGTCGCTGGGCGCCAGTGGCCCAAAGATTTTCACTTCCGTGCTGTTGCCGTCGCTGACGCCGTCGTTGCTGTCCGGTGCGGGGCTGGCGTTTTCGCGTGCGATCGGCGAATTCGGTTCGGTGGTGCTGATCGGTGGAGCGGTGCCGGGCAAGACGGAAGTGTCGTCGCAATGGATACGGACCCTGATCGAGAACGACGACCGGACCGGCGCCGCCGCTATCTCCATCGTGCTGCTGTCCATCTCGTTTGTCGTGCTGTTCATCCTGCGGATCGTGGGCGGCCGCGCGGCCAAGCGTGAGGAGCTGGCACCGTGACGTCGTCGCGCGGGGTTCGCTACCTGATCCGATTCGTGGCGCTGGCATACGTTTTCGTGTTGCTCGTTGTTCCGGTGGCCCTGATCCTGTGGCGGACTTTCCGGCCGGGCTTAGGCCAGTTCTTCGACTGGGTCAGCACGCCCGCGGCGGTCTCGGCGCTGAACCTGACGTTGCTGGTCGTTGCGATCGTAGTGCCACTCAACGTGGTGTTCGGCATCCCGACCGCTTTAGTGTTGGCGCGCAACCGTTTTCGCGGTAAGGGCGTGTTGCAGGCCGTTATCGATCTGCCGTTCGCGGTGTCGCCCGTCATCGTGGGCGTCGCACTGATCCTGTTGTGGGGATCGGCAGGCGCGTTCGGATTCGTCGAGAGGGACCTCGGGTTCAAGATCATCTTCGGGCTGCCCGGCATCGTGCTCGCGAGCATCTTCGTCACCCTGCCGTTCGTCGTGCGCGAGGTGGAGCCGGTGCTGCACGAATTGGGCACCGACCAGGAAGAGGCCGCCGCGACCCTGGGATCGGGTTGGTGGCAGACCTTCTGGCGGATCACTCTGCCATCCATCCGGTGGGGTTTGACCTACGGCATCGTGTTGACCGTCGCCCGCACCCTCGGCGAATACGGCGCCGTCATCATCGTGTCGTCGAACTTGCCGGGTAAGTCCCAGACGCTGACGTTGCTGGTCTCGGATCGATACAACCGCGGGGCCGAGTACGGCGCGTACGCGCTGTCGACGTTGTTGATGGGCGTTGCGGTGTTGGTGCTGATCTTCCAGGTAATTCTCGACCTTCGCCGGGCACGGGCGGACAGATAGGCTCGATATGGAGACTTGTAGATGACCGACAAGCACAACCGCGACCACGCCATCATCGTGCGGAACGCCCACAAGCGCTATGGCGACTTCGTGGCGCTCGACAACGTCGACTTCGTCGTACCGTCCGGCTCGTTGACGGCACTGTTGGGTCCCAGCGGGTCGGGCAAGTCGACCCTGTTGCGCGCCATCGCCGGGCTCGACCAGCCCGACAGCGGAACGATCACTATCAACGGCCATGACGTCACGCGGATCCCGCCGCAGAGACGGGGCATCGGGTTTGTGTTCCAGCACTACGCGGCGTTCAAGCACCTGACCGTTCGCGACAACGTGGCGTACGGGCTGAAGATCCGCAAGCGTCCCAAGGCGGAGGTCAAGGCCAAGGTCGACAATCTGCTGGAAGTCGTGGGGCTGAGCGGCTTTCAGAACCGCTATCCCAATCAGCTGTCCGGCGGTCAGCGACAGCGGATGGCGCTGGCGCGGGCGCTGGCGGTCGACCCCCAGGTGCTGCTGCTCGATGAGCCGTTCGGGGCGCTGGACGCCAAGGTGCGGGAGGACCTGCGCGCGTGGCTGCGCCGCCTGCATGACGAGGTGCATGTCACCACGGTCCTGGTCACCCACGACCAGGCGGAGGCGCTCGACGTCGCCGACCGAATCGCCGTGCTGAACCACGGACGCATCGAGCAGGTGGGATCGCCGACCGAGGTCTACGACGCCCCGGCGACGGCCTTCGTCATGTCGTTTCTCGGGGCGGTGTCCACCTTGAACGGCAATCTGGTTCGCCCGCATGACATCCGGGTGGGCCGCAACCCCGAGATGGCCATCGCGGGCGGCGACGGCACCGCGGAGTCGATCGGGGTGGTGCGCGCCACGGTCGATCGCGTGGTCGTGCTGGGCTTCGAGGTGCGAGTCGAATTGACCAGCGCCGCCACCGGGGGACACTTCACCGCTCAGATCACCCGAGGCGACGCCGAGGCCCTGGCCCTACGCGAGGGCGACACCGTCTACGTCCGCGCCACCCGAATGCCGTCCCTTCCCGCCGAGGACGCCGCCGACGGCGGCAGCCGTTCCGGCGGGGCCGGTGAGAATCAGACCACGCTGACGTCGGCGTGACCCAAGGCCGCGCTCAGGAGGCGTGCAGCCCGCACTCGGTCTTGGCCAGCCCCTGCCAACGCCCACTGCGCGGGTCGGCCCCGGCGAGCGGCTTGGCGGTGCAGGGCTCGCAGCCGATCGACGGATACCCGTCGTAGACAAGCGGATTCACCAGCACGCCGTGCTCGTCGATGTAGTTCTGCATGTCCTCGTCGGTCCACGTCGCAAGCGGGTTGATCTTCACCAGCTTGAAGCCCTCGTCGAAGCCGATCACCGGGGCGTTGGCGCGCGTCTTCGCTTCGCTTCGGCGCAGCCCGGTCACCCAGGCGGAATATCCGCTCAGGACGCGGCGCAGGGGCACGACTTTGCGCAGCCGGCAGCACTCGCCCGGGTCGCGCTCGAACAGGTTCTTCCCCAGCAACTGGTCCTGCTCGGCCACCGTCTGCTCGGGGGTGATGTTGAGAACGTGGATGTCGTAGACCGATTCGACCGCGTCCCGGGTTCCGATGGTCTCGGCGAAGTGGTAGCCGGTGTCCAGGAAGACCACCGGCACACCCGGGCGAACCTTGGCGGCAAGATCGATCAACACCGCCTCCTGCATGCTGGAGGTGAGCACGTAGTTGCAGGTGGCCCAGCCGCGCGGCCCGTTGACCCCGCCGAAGGTCTCGTCGGCCCATTGCAACACCTCGATCGCGCTGGCGCCCTCGAGTTCCGCGGCGCCCCGCGCCGCCAGGTCGCGCAGTTCCGCTTCGGTTCGTTTCGTTGCTTGTCCACTCATCGTAAATCGTCCTCATCCGCCCGAATCGCCCACTGCGCGAACCGTTCTCCCGCACTGCGGTGTTTGATGAAGTTCCTTACCACCCGGTCGATGTAGTCGCCCAGTTCGTCGCTCGTCACCTTGTGCTGGCGCAGCTTGCGCCCGAATTCAAGTGGCCGATATCGGCTTCAAGGGCCAAATGGTGGACGACGGTCACGGGGGCTCGGTCGAGGGCTTTCAGGTGCACCTGGGCGGCAGCCTCGGGCTGGACAGCGGATTCGGGCGCAAGCTGCGCCAGCACAAGGTGACGAGCGACGAACTGGGCGACTACATCGACCGGGTGGTAAGGAACT
>NZ_LZIX01000250.1:0-1168 GCF_001666955.1 Mycobacterium sp. E735
GGGTCCGGTACTCCCCGTCGGGGCCGAGCGCGTCGATCGCCACCAAATCGGCTGCGACACCGGGCACTTCGGCGGGCATGCTCAGTACACCCCTTCGATGACGGCCTCGCCCTCGAAGGTGGAAACCGGCCGCACCGCACTGACGGAGTCGCTGAGATCGGCCGCAGGCCCGGGCATCCTGACCGCGAGGTCGCGCTCCAGGTTGTTCGGGATGAACATGCCCTTGCTGATGTGGTTCATCACCACCTGACCGGTCTCCCCGTACGGCACCGGCTCGCCCGTGTCGGGATCGACCACCCAGAACACCACGTACGGTGTCCGCGGGTCGAACACGAACGCGTCGCCGTCGACACGGGTAACCGCCTGGGAGAGCACCATCGTGCTGCCGAACGCCATCGTGATCGTCGTCGCCGGGAAGAGGTCGCGGAGCAGGTCGAGGGTGTCGGCGTCCACGTGCGCTCCGCTGAGCAACAGGTAGCGGATCTTCTCGTTCAGCAGATCCACCACCCGGTCGTCGCGGGCCATGGCCTCCAGCAGCGGCGGGGTGGTGTGCAGGTTCGCGACATTCTGCGTCCGCAGCACGAACAGGGCCTGCTCGACGACGTGGTCGACGTAGGCGTCCACCTCGGAGGCCGCGCCGCGCGCGGCGACCTTCTTGACCCAGCGCGGATCGATGTCGATGCCGTGAAAGACCGCACCGAGGCGCTCGGCGACCAGCCGCGAGAAATAACCCACCCCGTGCGGCCCGCTCGGCATCAGGCACAAGAAGCCCTGGCCCCGGCGGAACCCGCCGGTGGCGAAGTCCTCGGTCTGCCACCGAACCACCTGTGCGACCCAATCCGGAAGCTGCACGGTCCTTTTCGGCGCGCCCGTGGTTCCGCCGGACTCGAATATCTGCGGCACCGGCGGTGGCTGCCCGTAGCCGCGGGGGATGAGGTCCTCGACCGGGACCGTGCGCAGTTCGTTGACGAGGTTGGGGAACAGTCGCAGATCGGCGAACGTCTTGACGTCGGTCATCGGATCGAAGTCGAGCGTCGCAGCGGTCCGCAACCAGAATGCCGAACCGGTGTCCTCCCCGAAGTGCCAGGCCATCGCCGCGCGCAGGTAGGCCTCCGGGTCCTCGAGCGGTTCCGAACGCGGAACGTCCAGCAGCGAAAAATCGACATCG
>NZ_LZIX01000251.1:0-4022 GCF_001666955.1 Mycobacterium sp. E735
ACGCGCGATGTCGAATGATTCCGGATCGTCGAACACCTTCTCGTCGAAGTTCGCCGACTCGAACAGCAGGATCATCTTCTCGCCCTGGCGCAGCTGGGTGCCGTGGAACTCGGTGTCGGCGGTGATGGTGCGTGCCATGTTCTTCACCGGCGCGGTCCAGCGCAACATCTCCTCGATCGCGTTGGGCAGCAGGCTCAGGTCGCCCGCCAGGCGCCGGTGCTGATCCGGGTGCAGCAGCAACTGCCGGGTCCCGCCGGACAGCGTGTGGCGCGTGGTCTCGTCGCCGCCGATCAACAGCAGCAGCACCTCGGTGACAATCTGGTGGTCCTCGAGCCGTGAGCCCTCGACCTCCGCGTGCACCAGGACACTGACCAGGTCGTCGGTCGGCTCGGACTTGCGGGCCTCGATCATGCCCATCATGTACTGGCTGTAGGCCGCGAAAGCGTCCATGGTGACCTGGAAATCGGACTCCGCCGCGGTGCTGCTCAAGAAGCTGACCAGGTCGTCGGACCACTTGAGGAACATCTTGCGCTCCTCGGGACGCACGCCGAGCATGTCGCCGATCACGGCCATCGGCAGGGGCGCGGCAAGGTCCCAGACGAAGTCGCATTCGCCGCGTTCGCACACCGCGTCGATCAGCGTGTCACACAGCGAAACGATCTTGGCTTCAAGGTCTTTCACGCGCTTGCGGGTGAAGCCGGAGTTGACGAGCTTGCGGCGCAGCAGATGTTGCGGATCGTCCATCTCGATCATCATCTCGACGCCGTCTTGGTCGGGGCGGATGCCGCCGGCGTTGGAGAACAGCTCGGGGTTGCGTTCGGCCTCGATCACGGCCTGATAGGTCGACGCGGCGGCCAATCCCTTGCGGTCCCGGAAGACCGGCTCGTGCTCGCGCATCCATCGGTAGACGGACCGCGAATCGCCGGCGTAGAAGGCACCGTCGGTCAGATCCACATCGGGTCTGGTCATCGTCATGAGATCTCCTGGGCATCACCGAAGGTCATTTGGACGTTCTGAGCGGAACTGGACACCAAAGCGCGTTTTGGAAGGCCTAGCGACGCAAGCTCTTTCGCATACGGGTGATCACCCAGCCGGATCCGCACGCCGCCGAACCGGGTGTGCACACCATCCAGCGTGTGTTCGAAGGCGGTCTCGCGGGTGACGCCGTCGCGGTGTGAGTAACTGGTCTGCGCCTGCTGGCGGGGGGTCAGCCGGAACGGCAGGCCGGGGCGAAAATCCATGCCGATCACCGGCTGGCCGTCGATGCTGAGGTCGAAACCGAACCGGCGCCCCTCCCGAACGGTGAAGTCGCCCATCACCTTCGGGTAACCCCAGATCTTGGTGCCCGCCTCCAAGGTGAACGCCTGGTCGACGGGCAGGTGATGGATGAAGGCGCCGGCCGACTGCAGCGCTCGTAGCCCGCTGGCCTTCGAGCCGGGCGGGTTGACCATGACGCTGGTGCCGAACTCGTGATACTGGCCCAGGTCGCCGTCGAGGTAATGCATCAGCATCAGGACCACGATCGCGCGACCGGGCAGGTAGCGGCAGACCTGCAGGCCGCTGTAGTCGATCATCTGCTGCGCGGCGTCGGCGTCGACGGAGAACATCGCCATGTGCTGATTTGCCTGGCGGATCCGCACCGGCATGGTCAGTACCGTGCCCGCGATGGTGTGCTGCGAGGCTGTCATCGGGCCACACTAGAACGCGTTCTAATCCCCTGGCAAGGATCGGCTAGATCAGCGTGGCGAGCTCCCTGATCTGCGCCTCATTGCGTCCGTTGACCACCATCATGGTGACGCCGGCGGCTTCCCAGACCTTGACCTGCTCACGGACGTAGTTGATATCACCGACGATCGCGGCGTCGTCGATCACCTCGTCGGGGATGATCTCGGCGGCCTTGTCCTTCTGGTTGCTGCGGAACAGCTTGGTGACCTCGTCGACCACCTCGGCGTAGCCCATCCGCCGGTAGACGTCGGCGTGGAAGTTGGTGTCCTCGGCGCCCATCCCACCCATGTAGAGCGCGATGTAGGGCTTCATGGCCGCGAACGCCGCGGGGCGGTCGTCGGTGATGACGATGTTGGCGGTCGCGCAGATCTCGAAGTCGTCGCGGCTGCGGCGCGCCCCGGGCCGCGCGAACCCTTCGTCGAGCCATTCGTTGTAGGTGTCCGCCATCCGCGGCGTGTAGAAGATCGGCAGCCAGCCGTCGCAGATCTCGGCGGCCAGGGCCACGTTCTTCGGCCCCTCGGCGCCCAGCATGATCGGGATGTCGGGGCGCAGCGGGTGGGTGATGGGCTTGAGGGGCTTGCCCAGCCCGGTCGTCTGCTCGCCGGTCAGCGGCAACGGGTAGTGGGGGCCGTCGCTGGTGACCGGCTTCTCGCGGGCCCACACCTGCCTCATGATGTCGACGTATTCACGGGTACGGGCCAGCGGCTTGGGGAACGGCCGGCCGTACCAGCCCTCGACCACCTGCGGGCCCGAGACGCCGAGGCCGATGATGTGCCGGCCCCCGGACAGATGGTCGAGCGTCAGCGCGGCCATTGCGGTCGCCGTCGGGGTCCGCGCGGACAGCTGAATCACCGAGGTGCCCAGTCGCAGCCGGTGTGTCGAAGAGCCCAGCCACGCCAGCGGCGTGTAGGCATCCGATCCCCACGCTTCGGCCGTGAAGACGGCGTCGAATCCGGTTTCCTCGGCGGCGGCGACGAGCTCCGCGTGGTTCTCCGGCGGCTGAGCGCCCCAATACCCGAGCTGCAATCCCAGCTTCATAGTCACTGAACCCTTCCGAGGACCCGATGTTGAAACAGTTCTTAGAACCTGTTCTACTCGATGGCGTGACAGCCAGTTCGAGCAGCCCGACCTTGACGGATCCCACTGAGCCACCGCTCTCCGCGCCGCTGACGTTGTCTTTCGACTACACCCGTTCGGTCGGCCCCACGCTGAGCAAGTTCTTCACCGCACTGCGTGAGCGCCACGTCCTGGGAGTGCGCGGATCCGATGGCCGGGTACACGTGCCGCCGGCGGAATACGACCCGGTCACCTACGAGCCGCTGGGCGAGATGGTGCCGGTGTCCAGCGTCGGCACCGTCGTTTCCTGGACGTGGCAACCGGATCCGGTGGAGGGTCAGCCCCTGGACCGTCCGTTCGCCTGGGCGCTGATCAAGCTCGACGGCGCGGACACCCCGCTGATGCACGCCGTGGACGCCGGCAGCCCAGGAGCCATCACGACGGGCTCCCGGGTCCATGTGCACTGGGCCGACGAGCCGGTGGGCACCATCACCGACATCGCGTACTTCGAGCTCGGTGAGGAAGCCGAGCCGGTGTCCGAACAGCCGGCGGGCGAACAAGATCCGGTGACCATGATCGTCACGCCGATCTCGCTGACGATTCAGCACACCGCCTCCCACGAGGAAAGCGCCTACCTGCGGGCCATCGCGCAGGGCAAGCTGCTGGGCGCGCGTACCGGCGAGAAGGGCAAGGTTTATTTCCCGCCGCACGGCGCGGACCCGGCCACCGGCCAACCCACCACCGAATTCGTGGAGCTGCCCGACAAGGGCACCGTCACGACGTTCGCGATCATCAACATCCCGTTCCAGGGTCAGCGCATCAAACCGCCCTACGTGGCGGCCTACGTGCTGCTCGACGGTGCCGACATTCCCTTCCTGCATCTGGTCGCCGACATCGACGCGCACGAGGTGCGGATGGGTATGCGCGTCGAGGCGGTGTGGAAACCCCGCGAGGAGTGGGGCTTTGGCATCGACAACATCGAGTACTTCCGGCCGACAGGGGAACCCGACGCCGACTACGACACCTACAAGCACCACCTGTAAAGGGCACACCTACCACATGAGCGCTCGCAACGTTGCGGTCGTCGGCTTCGCCCACGCCCCACACGTACGCCGCACAGACGGCACCACCAACGGCGTCGAGATGTTGATGCCGTGCTTCGCCCAGCTCTACGAGGACCTGGGTATCACGAAGGCCGACATCGGCTTCTGGTGCTCGGGATCCTCCGATTACCTCGCCGG
>NZ_LZIX01000252.1:0-925 GCF_001666955.1 Mycobacterium sp. E735
TCTCCGCCCACAACACCTACGCCGACGACGGCGCCATGATCGACAAGGGCGTCGCCTTCGCCTCCAGCCACCTCGACATGGGTGGGCCGGCGACCGCGCCGGTCAGGAGCTTCGGCGGCTGAGCGATTGCTCAGCCGGACTTGGCATTCAGGAACGCCACGATTCCCTGGGTGACCGCGTTGGCGTAACGCGCGCGGCCGTCCGGGCTTTCCATCCGCGCGGCGTCCTCGGCGTTCCTCATGTTGCCGAGTTCGACGAGGATCGCCGGGTACTGGGCCAGGTTCAGCCCCGCTAGGTCGTCGCGGCCGTAGAGGCCGTTCGAGCCGATGTAGTTGGCCGGCTGAAAGCCCGCCTGCGCCAAGGCATCCCGCATCGCGGTGGCCAATTGGACGGCGGGGCCGGCCTGGACGTCGTTCAGGGGCGGGCTGGAGTAGTTGACGTGGAATCCGCTGCCGGACGCGGGTCCGCCGTCGGCGTGGATGCTCACGATCGCGTCGGGGCGCATCGCGTTGGCGGCCGCGGCGCGCTGATCCACGCAGGGGCCGACGGAGCCGTCGTCACCGCGCGACAGCTGGGTACGCACGCCCAGCTGGTTGAGCGACTGGTTGATCAGCGCCACGACCGCCCAGGTGAACGCGTGCTCGGGATAGCCGTCGTTGGTGGCGGCCCCGGATGTCTGGCAGGCCTTGGTCCCGCCGCGGCCGTTGGGGACCTGCTGGTTGATCGACGCGTCGTTCACGGCGTTGTGGCCCGGGTCGAGGAAGACGGCCGACCCGGCGACGGAGGCGGAGGCGGAGGGAGCGGTTACCAGGGCCCCGGCGCCGAGCAGCGCCGGAGCCAATCTCAGCACGTCGCGACGGGAAATGGGTCCCGGCCGGCCGGGGCGGTCAGTCACCGCGCGATGGTAACAATCAGCGCTCCTGCA